>CACJVG010000005.1 GCA_902596785.1 uncultured Pelagibacteraceae bacterium
GATCGATTTAGAAAAGATTTGGGTGATTTAATTCCAGCCTATACTGAGGTTGCTAAAAGATTAGGTATACTTCATGAACAATCTAATGTTTCTGCAGTAAATGTAACTAAATTATCTTCGATTAAAAGAAAGAAAAAATGAAAATTTCAGTAATCATCACTTTAAAAAAAGATGTACTTGATCCGCAAGGAAAAGTTATTCATCAAACTCTGGATGGAATGGGATTTAATGATGTTAATGAAGTTAGACAAGGTAAATATTTTGAAATAGATACTAAAGAAACTGATAACGGCAAAGCAAAAGCAAAAGTTGAAGAAATGTGTAAAAAACTTTTAGCTAATCTTGTAATTGAAAATTATAAAATTATTGATCCAAAGTAATTAATGAAATCATCAGTTATTACTTTTCCTGGTTCAAATTGCGATAGAGACATGGATGTCGCTCTTAAAAAATTTGGATTTAAAAATAAAATGGTCTGGCATGCAGACGCTGAATTACCAAAAAGTGATTTAGTTGTATTACCAGGTGGATTTTCATATGGTGATTATTTGAGATGTGGAAGCATGGCATCTAAATCAAAGATAATGCAGTCAGTAATTAATTTTGCAAATTCAGGTGGTATGGTTATGGGTATCTGTAACGGATTTCAAATATTGGTTGAAACTGGTTTGGTTCCTGGTGTTTTACTTAGAAACAAATATTTAGAATTTATTTGCAAAAATGTTTTTGTGAAAATTAACGATAAAAAAAATAAATATTTTAAAAATGTAAATAACGAAGTTTTAGAACTTCATATAGCTCATAATGAAGGAAATTATTTTTGTACCAACGATCAATTAAAAGAAATTGAAGATAATAATCAAATAGCTATCAACTATTGCGATGAAAATGGAAAAATAGAAGAAAAATTTAATCCTAATGGATCCATAAAAAATATTGCAGGTATATTTAATAAAGAAAAAAATGTTCTAGGAATGATGCCCCACCCTGAAAGAATGATTGATACATCTTTATCTGGTGAGGATGGATCATTATTTTTTAAAAACTTAATAAATAACTTAAAATGATTGTAAACGAACAAGTAGCAGTTGATCATGGTTTAAAGAAAGATGAATACGCCAAAATTTGTGAGCTATTAAAGAGAACTCCCAATATTACAGAACTAGGTATTTTTTCTGCAATGTGGAATGAGCATTGTTCTTATAAATCATCAAGATTACATTTAAAAAAGCTACCTACTAAAGGAAAGAAAGTTATTCAAGGTCCTGGAGAAAATGCTGGTGTGATCGATATTGAAGATAATGATGCAATAGTTTTTAAAATAGAAAGTCACAATCACCCGTCATTTATTGAACCTTACCAAGGTGCTGCTACTGGGGTCGGTGGTATTATGCGTGACGTATTTACAATGGGTGCAAGACCAATAGCTAATTTAAACTCAATACATTTTGGATCACCACAACATAAAAAAACAAAAAATTTATTAAGGGGTGTTGTTCATGGCATAGGTGGTTATGGAAACTGCATGGGTGTTCCTACGATTGCTGGCCAAACATGTTTCGATAGCTCTTATAACGGAAATATTTTAGTTAATGCTATGACTTTGGGATTAGTCAAAAAAGATAAGATTTTTTACTCAAAAGCAGCAGGGTTAAATAAACCGGTTATTTATGTTGGGTCTAAAACTGGAAGAGACGGCATACATGGTGCAAGTATGGCTTCAGCTAGTTTTGATGAAAAAATTGAGGAAAAAAAACCAACAGTTCAAGTTGGAGATCCTTTTACAGAAAAACTATTACTAGAAGCTTGTTTAGAGCTAATGGCTGGAGAATCAATTATAGCCATTCAAGACATGGGTGCTGCAGGTTTAACATCATCAAGTATTGAAATGGCATCTAAAGGAAATCTTGGTATTGAAATTAATTTAAACAAAGTGCCTTGTAGAGAAGCCAAGATGACACCTTATGAAATTATGCTTTCCGAGAGCCAAGAAAGAATGTTGATTGTTTTAGAAAATGGCAAAGAGGAAGAGGCAAAAAAAATATTTGATAAATGGAACCTAGACTTTGCAGTGATTGGTAAAACAACTAAATCAAAAAAAATAGAACTTTATTTTGATGAAGAAAAAGTTGCTGATATTCCAGTTAATACATTGGTTGAAAACTCTCCTATGTATGATCGAAAATGGAAAAAAGCAAAACTTCCTAAAAAGAATAAAATTAAAAAAGAAGATATTAAACATTTAAAAATTATTGATGTATTAAATAAAATTTTAGCTAATCCAAACGTATGTAGCAAAGAATGGATTTGGCAACAGTATGATCATACAGTCATGGGAGACACAATACAAAAACCTGGTGGAGACGCAGGTGTTGTAAGAGTTCATGGAACCGATAAAGCAATTGCTGCTTCTGTTGATTCATCTGCAGTTTATTGTTGGTCCCATCCTCTAACAGGTGGAAAACAAGTAGTTTGCGAAAGTTTCAGAAATCTTATTTCTGTTGGTGCTAAACCAATTGCTATCACTAACTGTTTAAATTTTGGAAGTCCTGAAAATGAAGAAAATATGGGTGAGTTTGTTGAATGTGTTCAAGGAATTGGAGAAGCAAGCGATTATTTAAAGTTCCCTGTCGTTTCTGGGAATGTATCTTTCTATAACCAAACAAAAGACGAAGGAATAAAACCAACACCTGCAATTGGTGGGGTTGGGTTAATCAAAGATTATAAAAATATGATTACTATGGATTTTAAAGAAGTTGACAATTTAGTTTTAGTAATTGGAAAAACTGAAGGACATATTGATCAAAGTTTATTCGCAAGGACTATTTTAGATCAAAAAAATGGACCTCCGCCTGAAGTGAATTTATTTAATGAGAAAAATAATGGAGAAACATTGCTTAAGTTAATAGATAATAATTTAATAAAAAGTGCTCACGATGTTTCTTTAGGTGGTATAATTACTGCTGTTGCGAAGATGTGTATTAAAGGAAAAAAAGGAATAAATATTAACAAACCTAAATATCTAATTAATGAGATAGAATACTTATTCGCTGAAGATCAAGGTAGATATATTTTGGAAATAAACAAAAAAGATTTTAAAAAAGTAGCTGATATATTGAATAAAAATGCAGTCCATTTTGATGAACTTGGTACAATTATTGAAAATGAACTATATATTAATGATAAGACAAAAGTTACAATTGACGAATTATCAACTTATAATAAAAGTTGGCTTACTAACTACATGAGTAAATAATGGCGATGGATTTAAAAGAAATTGAGAATTTTATAAAAGAAGCAATGCCTGATGCGATTGTTGAAATACAAGATTTGGCAGGTGATGGAAACCATTATTCAGCTACCGTTACCTCATCTCAATTTTCTGGAAAAAGTAAAATTGAGCAACATAAAATGGTTTACAACTCATTAAAAGGTAGAATGGGAAATGAACTGCATGCATTAGCAATTAAAACAAAGGAGAGCTAAATGGATCAACAAACAAACGATTTGATTAAAAATGAAATTGAAAACAACGAAGTTTGTTTATTTATGAAAGGAACACCTGATGCACCACAGTGTGGTTTTTCAATGGCTGTTTCAAATATTTTAAAAATTTTAGAGGTAAATTTTAAAGGTATTAATGTTTTAGAAAATCAAAATTTAAGAGAAGGTATTAAAACTTATAGTGATTGGCCTACAATTCCTCAACTCTATATCAAAAATGAATTCATTGGAGGATGCGATATAGTTAAAGAAATGTACGAGAGCGGTGAATTGAAAAAACTTTTTGAAAGTAAAAATATAAACTTTAAATCATAAAATATATTTTATTTAATTTAATCAAATTATTGATATTAAATAATGAAAAAAAATTTTTTATTACTATCTTTATCAATAATAATTAGTTTTTTTCTTTTTGAGATATTTTTAAGAATTTTTTTACCTCAAGATGTTTCTACACCGTGGAGAGTCTATATAAAAGATGGTTTGTTAATTAATAAAAATAATGGTTCAGCTATTCATTATTTTGTCAAAAATAATATTAAGGTTAAATATAATTTTGGTGAATATCACAATAGAAAATATAACTTATTTGAATCAAAAAATAAAATTTTAATTCTTGGTGACTCAAATCCTTTTGGGTGGTTACTTGAAGACAAAGATACATATATCTACAAACTTGCTGAAAAATTTCCAAATTATCAATTCATTAACTCAGCTGCTGGTGGACATGGGACATCTGATCAGCTTAGATATTATGAAATTTTTTGTCAAAAAATAAAACCTCTTTTCACTTTCATTTTGATTAATTTTGACGATATAGGAAGATCCAAAGCTTCTAATTTGTATTATCTAGATGAAAATAAAAATTTAAAAAAAGGAAGAAATGAAGTTCCTAAAATTTATAATTTTACAGATAATAATATATTTTATGAATTTCTAATTAGTAATTTTCATTTCATGGGTTTTCTTAGAAAAAGCTACGTTATAATAAGTGATTATAAATTTTTTAAAACATCTAAGAATAATAATACTAATTTAAATATAGAAAACTTAGAACAAGTTAACACTACATCAACTGTTGTGGATAAATATTTATTTGAAAAAAAATTATATTCAAGATTTAAACATTTATCAGAGAAATGTGGCTCTCAATTATTTTTAATAAATTTAGCTTGGTTTAATAAAGATCATCCATCAACTACATATGATTTTCTTAATAATAATGAAAATTTTTTTCAAAAAAATAAAATAAGATATATTAATTTAACAGATGGTATGCATGTAAAGTATAATAACCCAAATGATTATTTGATAATAGGTGATGGGCATCCAAATATAAAAGGAAGTGAGTTATATTTTAATCTGTTGTTTGAGGAATTTAAAAAAATAATAAAATAATTTTAAATTTTTTTTATATAACTTAAAACATTTTCCCTATTATGCGGATTGCTAAATTTCCACAACTGAGAGTCTAAGTAAAAATGCAACATTTGACCGATTACAGGAATAATTATTATTTGACTAAATATTTCATTACTACTTTTTCCAAAAAGGGAGAGTAGTGACATTATAACTGAATAAAAAATTATCATACCTAAATAACTACTCATTGACATTTGTATGACATCCTTTGATCTTCTGCCTTTATAAACCTTATGTGTTAAATAAAGATATTGAGTATAGTGCATTGTAACACCCATAATAATTGAGTGCACAGGGTTACCAACAAAACAAATAGGATAAAAAATAATTAATCCTGTAATAAACGGATAAATATTTTCTGCAGATTTAAACTTATAAATATAAAAAATTAGTATTAAAAATATAAGTAAGAGAATAACAATGTTTAGATTGAATAAATGTTCATTTTCAATAATTGGAAAATAAAATCTAAAAAAACCAACAAAAAAAAATAAAGAATTAAATATATAAATAAATATTTCTTGAAATTTTATTTGTTTAATTTCTTTTGAATATAACTTGCAAATACCAAAGCTCTGCCTTGTTACATGATACATATTAGCTGCAAAAAAAATTAGTAAGAATGTAGGTTTTATAAATATGAAACCTAAAATAGATAATATTATGATCAGAACAGGAAAAGAAATGAAATAAATCTTATTTTTTTCAATAAGATCTGAATTAGATTTATTCAAAAAGAATGGCCATGTTGCACCAAAATGTGTTTCAGCTAATAACAATATTGTTATAAATATTAATACAGTTTCATATTGTGGTAGTGAGTAAAGTATAAGTCCATAAATTATGGGAAATAATATAGGGAATTTTACAAGATTAAATTCTAAATTAAATTTATCAACAATCATTGTTTTTTACCCACAACAATAAATAAACCACCATCTGCTCCTAGACTGTTAAATAACATCGATATTTGTGAAAATAAACGCGATAAAAACGTTCCTTTAGACGATTTTTTAAATATGTTCATATTTTGATAAGTTTTAAAATCACAAGAAGGTATTGAAGATATAAACTCAATATCATTTTCATCAAACCATTCTAGAACTTCATCTATTGTGTGTAAACTTTCAACTGGATGCTCATATTGATCTCTTATCCAAGATTTAATCTGTTGAGTATTTCCCCTTTTAATATTTCTTAAGGTAGGATCTAAAAGCATAACTATTTTTTTTCCAAATAGCTTATACAATAATTGTCTAAATACAGTCCTAAGTCTTCCAAATTTATTATAGAGTCCAACCAAAATATAACCATCTTTTTTGAGATAATTCGAAATAATATCAAATGCTAATTTAGGATTTTTTGTGTGATGAAGCACTCCGTTAGTCCAAATAAAATCAAAAGTATCTTCTTGAAATACATCATCAAAAATATCTGCATTTATAAATTTGACGTTTTGAATATTATTTTTTTTTGAAAAGTTTCTACCTAGATTAATTGAAGCTAGAGTTGGGTCTAATGCAAAAATTTTATTATTATTTCCTATCGCAAAATATATGGATAATTGTCCAGTTCCACATCCAACCTCTAAAATATTCTTATTGAAACCAATAAATTTTTTAAATTCTCTAGCGAGAATGTTTTTATCTCCTTTGTAGTTAATCGAAGACTTGTCGTCATTACTCTCATAGTTGGGAAAGGGTGCTTCTGTATAAAAATCTATAACCTCCTCAACTGTTTTATCATTTATAATTAATTTTACTAAATTATCTTCAACTATATATTTTTTTTTAAAAATATTGGTCATATTATATTTTAAAATTTATTTGATTTTCTTTTTCAAGTATACAATTACCAATTACTAACAAATCTAAATCAGTTGCCATAAAACATCTAAAAGCATCTTGAGGTGTATTAACTGGAGGTTCTCCTCTAATATTGAAAGATGTATTGACAATTACTGGACATCCAGTTTTTTCCTTAAATTTTTTAATTAAATCATAATAAATACCATTTTCTGAAGTAACAGTTTGAATTCTTGCGGAATTATCTACGTGGGTAACGGCTGGAATTTGAGATCTTATTATATTCAATTTTTCTAAACCCTGAAGTTTCTCCTCATTCCTAGAAATATTAATCATTTTTTCTTTTTTAACTTTACCAACTAGAAGCATATAAGGACTTTGAGTTTCTAAATCAAACCAATCATTTAAATCTTCTAGCAAAACTGCAGGGGCAAATGGTCTAAAACTTTCTCTAAACTTAACTTTTAAATTTAATTTTTTTTGCATATCAGGTGATCTGGCATCTCCCAGTATTGATCGTCCACCTAAAGCTCTTGGTCCAAATTCCATTTTTCCTTGAAACCAACCTATTGCTGAACCTTGTTCTAATTTATTTGTTGTAAAATTTAAGAGATCTTCTTTACTAAAAGTTCTGAAGTTTGCTCCAATACTTTTTAAAATTTTTTCAATTTCTTGGTTAGAATACTCAGGCCCTAAGTAACTACATTTCATAACATCATAATCATTTGTTCTCTCTTTATCTAATTCATTATGCCAATAAGCCATTGCAGCTCCTAATGATCCTCCTGCATCACCCGCAGCTGGTTGTATCCATATATTTTTAAAAATTTTTTCTTTCAGTATTTTACCATTAGCTACACAGTTTAAAGCTACACCTCCAGCTAAACAAAGATTTTGAATTTTGTATTCTGTCTTTAAGTTTCTGACAATTTTTAATAATATATCCTCTGTAACTTTTTGAATTGATGCTGCAATATCCATATGTATTTGTTTAAGTTCTTCAGTATCAGCACTTCTGGGCTCACATCCAAAGAGTTTATTAAATTTTTTGTTAGTCATGGTTAAACCTGTGGCATAATCAAAATAATTTTGATTTAATCTAAATGAACCATCCTCTTTAACATCTATTAGATTATCTAATATTTTTTTTTCATACTTAGGTTCTCCATATGGTGCTAAACCCATTAATTTATACTCTCCTCCATTTACTTTGAATCCTGTAAAATAAGTAAAAGCAGAATAAAGTAAACCAAGTGAATGAGGGAATTGTATTTCTTTTTTTATTTCAATTTTATTTTTAGAGCCAATAGCAACCGTTGTTGTTGCCCATTCTCCAACACCATCAGCAGTTAAAATTATAGCTTGCTGATAAGGAGATGGATAAAAAGCACTTGCAGCATGACTGAGATGATGCTCTGAAAAATATATTTTATCTTTAGCATTAAAGTTCTCTTCTATATTCTTCAGATTATTTATTAATTGACTTTTTTGAAATAATTTTTCTTTAAGCCAAATTGGGATAGCTTTGGAAAATTGTTTAAAACCTTTTGGAGAATAGGCGATATATGTTTCTAATAATCTTTCAAACTTTAGGAATGGTTTTTCATAAAATATTATTTTATCAATTTCATTTAATTTACAATTAGTGCTTTTTAAAATAAACCTAATTGCATTAATTGGAAATCTATCATCGTGCTTTTTTCTAGAAAACCTTTCCTCTTGAGCGGCTGACAAAATTTTACCATCTTCAATTAAAGTTGCTGCACTATCATGATAAAAGGCGGATATACCTAAAATTTTTGTCATTAAATTTTGGTTTAATTCACAAACTAATTACCAGTAATTAAAATATTGTATATATAAATGGCGCTACTGCTGAACCTTGAGATAAAATTATTAGTCCACCAAATAGAAGAATTGCAATAATGATTGGTAATAACCAATATTTTTTTCTAACTGCCAAAAAATTTAAAAACTCTTTAATAAAATCCATTAAAACTGATCTTTCATTTTGTTATTCTTATTTATCTCAGTAGTTATCCAATATGTTTTTTTACTCTTATCATATTCTAAATTCAAATAATTCTTTTTAAATAATTTAATAAATAAAAATGTTGGAAAAACTACTAAGAAATAAACTATACCCATCACTACTGGTGATACAAATCTACCTAAAAATAGTCCAAAACGGTACCAAATAAAATTTAGTGGTGATAATAGAATCGAGTTTAAAATCCCAAGAAAGAGAAATACGATAGATATAATTAAAGACCAAATTCTTATACTTTCTTGATTTAATAATGGATATAAAGCTATTATTAAAAATACAATAAAAAAAACAATTCCAAAACTTTTGTTCGAACTTGCTTGAATTTTATCCATTTAATATTTTTTGAGGTTTCATATCACTCTTGCTGATGCCTGCAACTCTAACAGGTTTTTTCATTGCATCTCTTCTAAATGGTTCACCAAGCTCTTGATTAAGAATTACCTCAATAAATGTTGTAATTCCTTTCTTCTGATCTTCACAAGATTTCTTGATTGCATTCGTAGTTTCTTCCATTGTTCTAACAGTTACACCTTTTAAACCACAAGCATCTGCAACTTTAGCGTAACTTAACTTTGGATCTAACTCAGTACCAACAAAATTATCGTCAAACCAAAGAGTTGTATTTCTTTTTTCTGCACCCCATTGATAATTTCTAAAAATCACCATCGAAATTGCTGGCCATTCTTCTCTAGCACAAGAACTCATCTCATTCATGCTGATACCAAAAGCACCGTCACCTGCAAAACCTATTACTGGAGTGTCTGGACATCCAATTTTTGCTCCTAATATAGATGGAAAACCATATCCACATGGACCAAATAAACCAGGTGCCAAATATTTTCTACCTTTTTCAAAAGTAGGATAAGCATTACCAATTGCACAGTTGTTTCCTATGTCACTTGATATAATTACGTCATCTGGCATACCTGCTTGAATTGCTCTCCATGCTTGTCTAGGAGACATTCTATCTGCATCTCTTTTTCTAGCTTCTTCATTCCAAACTGTACCCTCATCATCATCTTCATGATCTAGACTTGATAATTTTTGTAACCATGCAGACTTTGTTTGGTGAATTATGTCTTTTCTTTTTTGTCTATCTGTATCACCTGCAGTTGGTGAAAGTTGTGCTAGTAATTGTTGTGCCACTAGTTTTGCATCACCACAAATTCCAACTGTAACTTTCTTTGTAAGACCAATTCGATCAGAATTCATATCCACTTGAATAATACTTGCATCTTTTGGCCAATAGTCCATTCCATAACCAGGTAGTGTAGAGAATGGATTTAATCTTGTACCTAAAGCTAAAACGACATCTGCTTGTTTTATTAATTCCATTCCAGCTTTTGAACCATTGTATCCTAACGGACCAGCAGCTAAAGGATGGCTTCCTGGAAAACTATCATTATGTTGATAACCTGAACACACTGGTGCATCTAATTTTTCCGCAAGTTTTTTACAATCTTCAATAGCTCCACCGATTACAACTCCAGCACCAGATAATATAACTGGAAATTTTGCTTTTGATAATAAGTCTGCAGCTTTTTTGATTGCATCTACTCCACCTGCCTGTCTTTCTAATCTGACAATTGGTGGGAGATCAATATCAATTACTTGTGTCCAATAATCTCTTGGAACATTTATCTGCGCAGGTGCAGATCCTCTAATAGCTTTTTCTATAACTCTATTTAGTACTTCAGCCATTCTTGATGGATCTCTTACTTCTTCTTGATAACAAACCATATCTTTAAATAAATTCATTTGCTCTACCTCTTGAAATCCACCTTGCCCCATTGTTTTGTTCGCTGCTTGCGGTGTAACTAATAAAAGAGGTGTATGATTCCAATAAGCAGTTTTAATCGGTGTAACTAATCCAGTAATTCCAGGTCCATTCTGGGCAATAACCATTGACATTTTACCAGTAGCTCTTGTGTAACCATCAGCAATTAAACCACCGTTTGTTTCATGAGCGACATCCCAAAAAGTAATACCTGCATCTGGAAAAATATCTGAAATTGGCATAAAGGCTGAACCGATAATTCCGAACGCATGCTCAATACCGTGCATTTGTAAAACTTTTACAAAAGCTTCTTCTGTTGTCATTTTTGTCATAAAACTAGAACCTCTCTAAAGTGTAATTATACTATTTATAAAATTCGTTTGTTAATTTGTGCGATTAATATATAAGTTTTTACGAATTTCAAACAAACAAATCGACACGATATGGCAACAGATATAATCATACATGATAAAAAAGACAACGTGGGAGTAGTTGTTATTGAAAAAATCACTCCTAAACAAGACTGTGCTTGCTGGATAATGGAAGACGACAGTTCAACAAATATTCAATCCGTAGATGAAATACCTTTAGGTCATAAAATAGCAATGGTTGACCTTAAAGAGGGTGATACTATTTTAAAGTATGGTCACGATATTGGTAAAGTTGTTAAGTCAATCAAAAAAGGTGAGCATGTACATGTTCACAATGTAAAAACAAAGAAGTGGTAATAGTATGGAAATCCCAAAGAGCTTTTTAGGTTATAAAAGAGAAAACGGCAGAGCCGGAACAAGAAATCATGTAATTATTTTGCCAGTTGATGACATTTCGAACGCATGTGCAGAGGCAGTTGCTAATAATATTAAAGGCACAATCGCGCTTCCTCATTCTTACGGAAGACTTCAGTTTGGTGCAGATTTAGAGCTTCATTTTAGAACAATGATAGGAACTGGATGTAACCCAAACGTTGCAGCAGTAATTGTCATTGGTATTGAACCGAAATGGACAAAAAAAATTGTAGACGGAATTGCTAAAACTGGAAAACCAGTTGAGGGATTTCATATTGAGCGTACAGGAGATATTGGCACGACAATGAAAGCTTCAAAAAAAGCACAAGAATTTGTGATGTGGGCTTCAGAAAAACAAAGAGAAGAGTGTCCTTTAAGTGATTTATGGATTTCAGTTAAGTGTGGTGAATCTGATACTACTTCAGGACTGGCTGCAAACCCAACTGTTGGAAACTTAATGGACAAACTTGAGCCATTAGGTGTTCACTTGTGTTTTGGTGAAACATCTGAATTAACTGGTGCAGAACAAGTTTGTGCGACTAGAGGTGCTACAAAAGAAGCATCTGACAAATTTATGAAAACCTGGAGCTCCTATAATGATTTTATTTTAAAAGAAGCAACAGATGATCTTTCTGAAAGTCAACCAACAGCTGGAAATATAGCTGGAGGACTTACAACAATTGAAGAAAAAGCTTTTGGTAATTTTCAAAAAATTGGAAATTGTAATTTTATTGATGTTCTTGAACCAGCAGAAGAACCAACTAAAGGAAAAGGTTTGTATTTTATGGACACATCATCTGCAGCTGCAGAATGTGTGACTCTTCAAGCTGCTGCTGGTTTTAATATTCATTTATTTCCAACTGGACAAGGTAATATAGTTGGAAATCCAATTGAACCCGTTGTTAAATTAACAGCTAATCCATTAACTGTAAAAGGTATGGGAGAGCATATTGATTGTGATGTTTCAAAAATTCTTTCAAGAGAAATGAATTTGTCTGAAGCAGGTGATGAATTAATTAAAACTACACTAAGAGTAGCAAACGGTAGATTAACTTGTGCTGAAGCTTTAGGTCATAGAGAGTTTGTTATGACCAAACTTTACAGAAGTGCATAATTAATTAACTTTAGTCTTACATGAAATTTAAGAAATACCTGGTTGTATTACCAGGTATTATATTAGCATTTGTTCTTTACACTTTATCTCAAGGTTTCAATAATATTCTTGGTATTGAGCTATTAGGCTATGAAAAAAGCCCAATATCTACTGCAATGATCGCTATTTTATTGGGGATGTTTTTTGGAAACGTTTTTCAAATTAGACAAAGTTTTTTAAGAGGATTAGATTTTACGCAAAAGTATATTCTAAAACTTGGAATTATTTGCTTGGGTATTCAATTGAAGCCATTTGAATTTTTAGAATTTGGAGCAATAGCAATTCCATTAATTATAATCTGTATAATTAGCGTACTAATTGTAATTAAACTTCTTATTAAAAAATTAAAAATACCAACAAGAATGGCTTACTTAATATCAATAGGCAGCACTGTCTGTGGTACTACCGCAATAATGGCTACTGCTCCTGTTATTGGTGCAAAAAAAAATGAGGTATCATATGCAATTGCTAATATTACATTGTTTGGAATTCTTTCGATGCTTATTTACCCTTATTTTGCTAACTTTTATTTTGAAAGTGAACCTTTGTTAATTGGATTATTTTTGGGGACCTCTATCCATGAAACCTCTCAAGTTGCAGCTGCAGGATTGATTTATGATCAGCAATTTAATAGTCCTGAAACTTTAAATATAGCAACAGTAACGAAATTAATTAGGAATACCTTTCTCGTTATCATGATCCCTTTATTTGCATTTCTTTATAATCGAGGAAAAACTACAGAAAAGAAATACTCAATAATAGATATTTTTCCTTACTTTGTCCTTGGTTTTGTAGCCATGATAATAATTAGAAATTTAGGTGATTTAATGTACTCAAATAATTACAAATGGCTGGTTACAATTGAAGGTATTAAATTGTTCTCAAAAATATTTTTAACAATGGCAATGGCAGCAATAGGTCTTTCTACCAATTTAAAAGAAATTAAAAATATGGGTTACAAACCTTTTGTTGTTGGTTTTATAGGTATGGCAACTGTTGGATTGGTTTGTATTACAACTATCGAATTATATATAAAATATTTTAATTAAGATTTAACTGCTAATTTTTTTCTAAAATTTGAAATAAATCTTCTTATAAAAGCAGCTCCAACACCTAAAATAATTGCAAACATAATTGTAAATAGTCCATAAAAGAAAGGCATCTCTTTGGAAAAATCAATTATAAATTTAGAAAAGAAGTTTAAATCTGAACTAGCTGCTTTAGCTGTTCCATTTATAATTTTTTCTGCAAAAAACGTATCGTATGCTATTGCTATACCTACAATAAGTAATAAAATTGCTAATAAAGCTCTTAAACCAGAACTATCAATTCTTTCACCTAATTTTTGACCAACCTGTACTCCTATAATTGATCCTACAACTAGCATAAGAACAAGTAATAAATCTATAGATCCATAATTAAATGAGTGAAGAAAAGTAACAACTACGCTTACAAAAATTGTTACAAATAAAGACGTTCCAGGAACTAATTTAGTAGGCATTTTTATTATATAAATCATTGCAGGAACTAAAATAAATGCACCTCCAATTCCCATAATCGCTGCAATAAAACCAACTAATAGACCAATTATAATTGGAGTAAAAATGCTCTCATATAATTTAGACTTTGGAAATCTCATTCTTAATGGAAGACCATGTATCCAATAATGAACATGTAATTTTTTTTTAACAACAACGTTCCTTTTTGCTTTATCTATTTCACCTAAACTTTCAACAAGCATTAAGGTTCCGATTATTGCTAATATATACATATAAGCTAGAGAGATTACTGTATCAATTTTTCCAATACCTTTAAAATATGTAAAAGTGTAAATTCCTAAAGAAGTTCCAATTACACCTCCAATTACAATCATTGAACCCATTTTATAATCTAATGTATTTTTTAAATAATGCGTAGTAGATCCAGAAACTGAAGTAGCTAAAATATTATTTGCTTCATTAGCAACAGCGTATGCAGGAGGTATTCCTAAAAAAATTAAAAAAGGTGTCATTAAAAACCCACCACCAACACCAAATAAACCTGAAAGTACTCCAACAATTGCGCTTAATAAAAGTATTTCTATAGGGTTAACAAAAACTTGAGCTATTGGTAAAAATACTTCCATAAAAAATTTAAAAGTTGTTAAAAAACAACTTAGTTAAAAGTGATAAAAGTTCCAACTAAAATCACTCCCCAGTAAGCTGTTAAGCTTGCTATAATTCCTGCTTTAATAAATGTAGTTTTAAAATTTGAGAGTTTGTTTGTAATTTTTACGTTAGAAAGTAACATTAAATCCGTCATTACACCCACAACGAAATTTGTCAAACAATTATTTATTATTAAGCAATATTTTTTGCCTAGTAGATGGTGGCCCCAAAAACTTTAATTGTGTCATCCTCAACTCCTAAAACCAATCTTCCAAGGAACTCTCCTGGGATCTCTTTATTTGTCTGTTTAATTAGAACAGTTATATGGTCTCCTCTTCTAAGACATCCAAACGGTTCAAAAGTCTCTTTAAGATTAGTAATTAGCTTGTTATTAGCCCACTGCTTACCAAGCTCTACTTCGTTAGCACCAAAAAGCATTTGAGTGGAGAAATCTTTAGTGAAACCACCATAATCCTTGAGATTAGATGATTTAACCAAATTATCCCAAATAGGTTTGGCTAATTCAAATATCTCATCATCTGTTTTAGATAAAATATCCATAAAATTTATTTGAAAAGTTTATTAAGAAGCTTTTTTCTTCTCGTTCTCATCCACTATATGGTAGACAGGAACTTTCTCCATACTAAACTTACCAGTCTTAGGGTCTCTTCTAGAAACTGTCAAACAATGCCAATTATCATCATCAAGTTTCATATGATCGCCTCTATAATAATATCCAGGCCATCTAGTTTCTTCTCTAAACATAGTATGTTCTGTTACACACTGAGATGTCAAAGCTCTGTGTTTAAGTTCCCATGCCCTCATAAGCTGGTGATAATCCTCAGCTCCCACGTTTTCAAGATCTTCCTCAAGCCAAGCTAACAACTCTAATCCTCTTTTTAGCATATTAGCATTAGTCATATAGTTTGTAGCTATTCCACCTACATATTCATCCATTATTCTTTGTAAACGTTGTAAGCCTTGAATAGGTGAGATATAGCTTGGAGATACAGTTCCTCCTGTAATCTCATTTTGAGCAACTGTGTAATTTTCTAAAGGTTTGTAAACTTTAACTTTGAAATCTTCACATTGTTTATCCGATACTTTTAAACCCTCAGCTTTTTTGTCTTCAATATATTTTACAGCTGCTTTTGCTGCTAACCTACCTTCAGTAAATGAGCCTGACGAAAATTTGTGAGCGCTTCCACCTACGGTATCACCTGCTCCAAATAATCCATCAATTGTTAACATTCTATTATAACCCCAGAAATACTCCGGTGGAGACAAGTCCTCTGGTCCACTTACCCAAGCTCCAGAACAAGTAGCATGAGAACCCATTACGTATGGTTCGGAAGTTGTTAATTCAGGATTTGTATATTTCGGATCAATATTTTGAGATGCCCAAACAACAGCTTGACCTACAGTCATTCCTAAAAAATTCTCCCAACCAACAGTTTCTAAATGTGGGTCTTGAAAAGCCTCAGTAGTAACCATATGGATTGGTCCACCACCTGCCATTGTTTCTTGAATAAAAGCATGATTTCTTAAACACGTAGGTGTTGGGTGGTGATCTATATATTCACCTACTAATTCTTTAGTTTGGTCGTACCATTTCTTCTCATAGTTTTCACCGTTTGCATTTTGTGTATATGTTTTTAAATGTAAGAAGTAAGCGCCAACAGGTCCATATCCATCTTTAAATCTACATAACACAATTCTATTTTCCATTTGTGTCATTTTAGCACCAGCTGCAATTGGTAATGCGTATGCTGAACCATTACTCCAAGGAGCATACCAAGTTCTTCCCATACCTTCTCCAACAGCTCTAGGCTTAAATATGTGTGAAGCTCCTCCTGCTGCAACAATTACAGCCTTTGCTCTAAATACATGGAAATCACCTGTTCTCATATTAAATCCAACAGCTCCACCCACTCTATTCTCTTGAGCCTCATCCATTAAAAGATGAGTAACCATAATTCTATTATAAATTTTGTCTGCAGATTTTTTTGCTGCTTCTGCAACAATTGGCTTATAACTTTCACCGTGGATCATTATCTGCCACTTACCTTCTCTTAAATATCTTCCAGTCTCTTCATTTTTCATCATAGGAAGACCCCACTCATCAAACATATGAACAGTTGAGTCAACATGACGAGCCATGTCATACCCTAAATCTTCTCTAACCATTCCCATCAAATCATTTCTTGCGTATCTGACATGATCTTCTGGTTGATTTTCGCCCCACTGCATACCCATGTAACAGTTAATTGCGTAAAGACCTTGAGCTACTGCACCGCTTCTATCTATGTTTGCTTTTTCAACACAAACAATTTTCATATCTCTACCCCAGTGCCTTGCTTCGAAAGTTGCACCAGTGCCGGCCATTCCTCCACCAACAACTAATATATCACAGTCTTCGTAATGAGTTTTGTGCTTAGCCATTAGTAATAAACTCCTTTTTTAAAAGATTCTTTTGGAACTGAAGGAAGTTCACCATCAATATTTAGTCCTTCAGGTTCAGTATAAAGTCTTTGTGAATTTAACTCTCCTTGTTTTACTTTTTCACCATCTGCAAGTTTAGGAATAAATTTTCCCCATGGTTTTGTTGTTATTGGTGAAACAAAGTCTTTTGTTGTTCCATTTCTAAATTTAATTTTCCAAGAAATAGTTCCTTTTTCTTCTTCACGTCTTACTCTAACGCTATGTCCCATTGGAGCAAAATCTGCATAACCTCTTACGTCAATCGCATGATTTGGGCATGCTTTTACACATGAATAACATTCCCAGCAAAAATTTGGTTCTATATTTTTTGCACGTCTAATATTTTCATCAATGTGCATTATATCAGATGGACAAATATCTACGCAGTGACCGCATCCATCACATCTAGTCATATATACAAAAGTTGACATAATTTATTTTCTTTCCTTTTTTGTTATCATATTAATAATGTTTTGGCTCTTCTCTTTTTATTCCTAGGCCAAATTGTTCAGGCGCATCCGCAGGAGGTGGTAAATTATCTCGAGAACCGTCTGCTTCAGCCAAATTTTTCTGTATTGCTGCTCCAGGCTTATAGAACATGTGAGCAAATTTCGACCAATAAACTCCACCAAATAAAACTAAATTAGAAACTACAAACAATGCAAAAAATAAGAATGACAAACCTGCTTGACCATTAAATTGAGTGTAAGACCAAGCTAGTCCAAAAGTTGAACATGCTAACAATGCTAGAACAAACAAATCAGCTTTAATAATTCTATACCAAGGGTGTGCTTCAGCAGAAACATCTACTCTCAAAAAAAACCAAAACCAAAATCCACCAACACATGTAAGTAATGCGCCTACATGCCATAACATTGACCACAATGTAGAAGAAGTTTTATCTGCACCTGTATAACAAAACACTAACATTACTGAAGCAATCCAAAAGATTATAGTTCCATACATACCAAGTACATGTGCTAATCTTCTTTTTCCAAAACCTAATTCTGATGTTGTTCCAATGTCATAAACAGTAGTCTTAGCAATAATTTTTGCCTTCTCAGCAGCTCCAACCTCTCTTGTTGCCTGCAATTTTGCTTTTTTTGCATTGTTAAAGAAATAAGTTAAATTTTTATGGTGTATCATCTGAATAATTGTTCCAAAAGCAATTAAAAGAACCATTGCAATTATAAAACCTTGCATAACAACAGTAGGAACTACTTCTGATAATAATGAAAATGGATTTGTTTCAAGCATTTTACCCTTATGTATAATTATTTTAAATAATCTTAAAGTTTTCTAGTCTAGATAACTCATCATATCAACAAAAACTATTGATAAATTTGTCTTTAATAACACTTAAAAAATATTTACTTTCTTTTGTAATGTTGTTTTTTTGGGATCACAGACCTAACTCCACCCTGAGGATTCTCTACATCCCCTTCTCTTCTGGGAATTAGATGAACATGACAATGCATTATTGATTGGCCTGCAGATTTTCCTGCATTTGTGCCTATATTAAAACCTTTTACACTAGTATCTTGTTTTAAAATTTTTTCTTTAGTTTTTAAAATGAGCTCATTACATGCCTGAATTTCTTCTTTAGTAAGATCAAAATATGTTTCTACATGTCTTTTAGGAACTATAAGACTGTGAAATTCTGAGACAGGGTAGCTATCTGTAGATGAATAAGCCAATTGATTTTCAAACTGCAGCTCTTCTTTTCTGATTTTACAAAATATACAAGGGTTGTTTGGATCTTTCATATTTAAACAAGAGAATTATATATTTTATTAAGCTTATTGTAGCAATTACTCTTTTTTCTCTTCCATTTAAGTTCGTTTATTTTTGAAACTGATGTTACTCCTTTGCCAGATCCAATAAGAATTATTTCATCATAATCATCAATTGATTTAATAAAAATATCTTTAAAATTAATCTTAATTTTCTTGCTTATAAATTTAAGTGTGTTTCCAAAATAACAATTTTTTTTAGGTGAAAAAATCTTTCCATTTTTCACAAAAACTAAATTTGAAGTACCTGTTTCTAAAATTTTATCATTTGCAACTAGAGCAATATCAAATTTAGTTGAGTCAACTTTGCTTAATTTTGCTAATATTTTTTTGTAATAGAGATTTTTATAATTTGGTTCTACTCGTTTATATCTAAACAATAACAGATTAAAATTACTTTTTGGTTTTGGTCTTTTTCTAATTGAGACTGATATCAGTTTTTTATTTAAAGCTATACGAAATAAATTATCAGGACCTTTGTATAGAGTGTTTTTGTCAATTAAATCTTTAATAATGCTTTTTAAATTTTTTTTTCTTATTCCATATTTTTTTGTAGATTTTATTAAGTTCTCTAAATGCGGTTTTAAAAGTATTAACTTAGGAGGTTTTCCAACCATTCGCATTGTGGTGAATACACCTCTAGACCCCCAAAGATCATTGAAATTAACTTCTTTAAGATTACTAAGCTGATAAGATTTTTTTAATAAGAGTGTTGCCATTTTCTGTTAAAAAAGATTCTGGATGAAATTGAAATCCATATATTTTGTTTTGATTATCCTCAAGGCCCATAGGTATTTTTGTTTTACTACATCTCATAGTTATTTTAATTGAATTCGATTTGAATGGCTCCATTAATTTTAATGAATGATATCTACCAACTTTAAATTGTTGATTGTTTTTAAAGATTTTACTTTGATTATTTGTTTTTATTTTGGATTGAAATCCATGGTAAATTTTTTTTTGTTGTATTATTTTGCCTCCTTCATTATACAAAATCATTTGATAACCAAGACAAATACCAATAATTTTTTTCTTTCCTTTATATTTTTTATAAATTTTTGACGTTGTTGGATAATCTTTTGGTGATCCAGGTCCTGGAGATAAAACAATCGTATCACTTTTATCAAGCGATTTATCATCTACTTCATAATAGTTTGCGCAAATTACTTTATCAAATTTTGCAAATTGATGAACCACATTCCAAGTAAAAGAGTCTTGATGATCAATTATGTAAATCATTTAAATAATTCCAGTAAAGATTTTGCTTTAATATAATTTTCATTAAATTCTTTCTTAGGTGAACTATCTAATACTACTCCAGATGCAGCAGAGATCTCTGATTGATTTTTATAATTTAATATAGATCTAATAATAATATTAAACTTCATATCTTGATTAAATTTAATAAATCCAAAACTACCTGTAAAAATATTTCTACTTTCTTTTTCTTGATTATTTAAAAGTTCTAGTGTTCTAATTTTAGGGCAACCAATTACGGATCCTCCCGGCATCATTGCTTTAATGATATCAATCAATTTTGTGTTTTTATTTAATATTCCACCTATTGAAGTCACATAATGAAAAAGATGCTTGTATTCCTCAACATATTTTTTTTTGAGTATTTTAACAGTTCCGGGTTTACAAATTTTAGATAAATCACTTCTTTCCATATCAACTATCATGTTGTGTTCTTTGGTTTCTTTCTCATTATTTTTGAAATATTTTAAAGCTATATTTTTATTGGATAATAATTTTTTCTTAAAAGTACCAGCTATTGGTTTTGTTATAATTTTGTTTTTTTTCTTGTCTATTAATGTCTCAGGAGAACAACTTACTATAGAATAATCCTTATCTTTTATCATAAATGACTCTGGGGACGCATTAACACGCATTAATTTCCAAAAAAAATTAACAGGATTAATTAATGATTTATTCTTATATTTTGTACAAATTTTAATTTGATAAGTTTCTCCTTGTCTTATTTTTTTTGAAAATAATTCAAATATTTTTTTATATTTTTCATAAGAAATATTAATCTTAAAGGGACTTAGTATTTGAGTTTTGCTAAATTGATAATTGAATGTATGTTTTTTTATACTAGATATAACTTTTACATCATTTCTAATTTTAATTATTGTCTCAGGTTTATAAAAAACTCCTTTATAAAAATTTATTCTCTTTTTTTTTTTTAGATTAATACCAATTAAATTACATAAAATTTCGTAACCAAAAAAACCAAGATATAAATCTGTTTCTTTTTTGTATTTTTTTTTCTCTAACGATTTAAGAAAATTATGTATATTTTTTTTTGTTAAAACAATTCTTTTGGAAAAATCAGTGTAAATATTATACCCATCATCTACTTTATAAATAATTAAAGGTTTATCTGATTGATACAGATCCTCTAGATAAGGGTTAAATTTAAACTTATGCTGGTTGAGTTCTTTCAATTGCTTTCTCTACTATAGGTAAATGTATCAGACCTGCAAAAATTGATAATGCGATAGATCCGTACCATGCATAATCAAAATTTCCATTTAACTCATAAAATACACCGCCTAGATATGCTCCTAGGAAAGAACCAATTTGATGGCTTACAAAAACAATTCCATATAAAAGTCCAACGTATTTTGTGCCAAATATATGTGCAACAATTCCATTTGTTGGAGGAACTGTGGATAACCACAAAAAACCAAAAGTAACTCCAAAAACTACCGAGTTAAATATACTTGGTGGTAAGAAAATAAAATAAATTATGGAAACTCCTCTTAAAAGATAAATAGCACTTAAAATTTTTTTCTTACTATACCTTGTTGCCAAATAACCGCTGGTAATCGTACCAGCCATATTAAATACACCAATCAAAGCTAAAACCATTGCAGGCGTCCAGTCAGGCAAACCTTTGTCTGCCATATAAGTAGGAATGTGTGTTGCTACTAAAGCAATATGCCAACCACAAACAAAAAAACCTAAAGTTAGATAAATAAAACTTTTGTTTGCAAATGCCTCTTTTAGAGCCTCTCTTGCTGTTTGATTATTGTCTTGATTAACTCCAACAGGTATTTTTGGAGTACTAACAAACAAAGCTACCACTAATCCTAATCCTAAAAGAAGAGAAAAATATAAAAGAGTATTTTCCCAGCCTGTTTCAACTAAGGAATATCTTACAAGTAAAGGTGATACAAAATACCCAAAAGAACCTGCACATGTAACAATTCCTGTTGCAATAGTTCTATTAGATGCTGGAAAATGTTTAGCTACAACTGATACCGGGATACCTATTGCAGTGGAGCCTAAGCCTATTCCAATCATCACTCCTATAGTTAAAGTAAAATAACCTCCAGTATTATAGCCAGAATAAAAAAGCAAAACCCCAACTAAATAAAAAACAAAACCAATAAATATTGCAACCGCTCCTCCATACTTATCAGTAATTACACCAAACAATGGACTGAATACTCCCCAAAGTAATAACTGCAATCCCATAACAAAACCAAAATGAGAAATGGAAATGTCTAAGTCAGTATTAAAATCAAAATAAAACAAACCAAAAGTCTGTCTTATTCCTAAAGAAATAATTACAACTACAGATGCAGCAATTAATGTAATTAATGCTTTTTTGCTAATAGTAAAACTTTCTGAACTCATTTTATAAATTTCAATGCCTGTTTTATATCATTTATTATGTCTTTAGGATCTTCAAGCCCAATATGCATCCTTATTATATGTTCATCTTTGTTTACATGTGTAAATTGTCTCTTACCTAGTGCTTGGTGTGTTTGATAAAGTGCTAAGCTTTCAAAACCTCCCCAACTAAATCCATACCCAAAAAGTTTTAAAGAATTAACAAATTTTAACACTGAGTTTTTATTTTTTGATTTTATTTTAAATCCTAATAAACCCGATGCTCCAGAATAATATTTTTTCCATAATTTATAATTTTGACTACCTTTTTTGTATGGATAAAAAACTTTAATTATTTTTTTCTGTTTTGATAAAAACTTTGAAACTTTTAAAGCATTTTCCTGATGTTTTTCCAATCTTACATCTAAAGTTCGAATACCTCTTAGAATTAAATACGCATCATCAGGACCTAATCTTAATCCTGAAACTTTATTTGTTGCTTCTACTAATTTAAAAACTCGTTTACTTATAGCTAAACTGCCACCCATTACATCTGAGTGACCAGAATAATATTTTGTTGCGGAGACAATCGACATATCAAAACCTAGCTTTATTGGTTTAAGAAAATAAGGTGTTCCCCAAGTGTTATCTATAGCTGTATAAATTTTATTTTTTTTTGCCAACGCAACTATTTTAGATAAATCTTGAAATTCAAAAGTGTTACTTCCAGGATTTTCAACAAAAATAAGCTTTGTTTTTTTTGTAATCTTACTTTTTAGATCATTAAAGTCATTTGGATTATAAAATATTGCTCTGATATTAAATTTTTTAAGGTATGTTTCTGTTAAAAGTCTTGATGGCGAGTAAACTGAGTCTGTAACAAGTATTTCATCATCTGGTTTCACAACGCTTAACACACCAAGAAATATTGCACCAAAACCAGTAGGGGTTAGATAAACCTTATAACATTCTTCAATTTTTCTTAAAATTTGTTGTAAAGCATATGTTGTGGATGTTCCCTGTCGACCATAATCAAAATTTCCACTTACTGGGTCTTTCAAATATTTATTCTGAGTTTTTTTAATATCCTGCATAGATTTAAAAATAATAGTAGAAGCTCTAACCACAGGAGGATTTACTGACTGATTATGAAAATCTTTAGCTGTATGTTTCAGGAAAGTCTTGAAGGAATTACCCATAATAAATTTGATATGTTATTAAGACAATGCTATATCCCATGAAAAACGTCAATAAAATTAAAATAGGACTAAATGAGTTACCCAAAGAAACATAGAGGCCGAAGAAAACAAGGGTCTAAAAAAAGAAGAGCTAAAAGAAAAAATAAGAAGAAATAATTCTTCTGCTATTCTTTAATCCAACCACCACCAAGCACTTTGTAGCCAAACTGGTCTTTACGATAAAAAACACATGCCTGACCAGGTGAAATGCCATCTTCAGGAATTGCTAAATTAACTTTAGCATTATTGTTATCTATAAGATCAACTTTTGCTTCTAGAAGACTTCCAGTAGATCTAACTTTAACAAATAAATTTTGATCTAAATCCTCTTTGTTAGTTAATAAATTTATTTCCTTTAAAGAAATTGTTTTTTTTCCAAGTTTTTCTTTAGGTCCAACTATTATTTCATTTTTATCCGAATTTATCTTTAACACATAAAGGGCTTCTTTATCTGAAACCTTAATTCCTTTTCTTTGTCCAATTGTAAAATTAATAATTCCATCATGAACACCAATTACATCACCATCTAAATTTTTTATATTTCCTTTCTGAAAGGAGTCTGGTCTAAACTTTTGTATTACTGAAGCATAATCACCATTTGGAACAAAACATATGTCCTGACTATCAGGTTTATCAGCTACGTTTAAATCTAAATTTTTTGCGATTTCTCTAGTTTTGTCTTTTAACATTCCACCTAATGGAAATCTTAAATAATCTAATTGCTCTCTAGTTGTGTTGAATAAAAAATAACTTTGGTCTCTATTTTCATCTATGGCTCTATACATATTTGTAGTTTTATTTTCTGTAATACTTTTTACATAATGGCCAGTAACTAATGCATCAGCTTTGAGTTCTTTTGAAACTCCAAATAAATCTTTAAATTTAACAGTTTGATTACACTGAACACATGGAATTGGAGTTTCACCATTTAAATAACTCTCAACAAAATTATCTATAACACCTTGCTTAAACTTGTCTTGGTAATATAAAATTTTGTGCTCTATACCTAACTTATGCGCAACACGTTTAGCGTCCATTATATCTTGACCTGAACAACATTGTTTTGACGCAGCTACTTCTTTGCCATCGTCATAAAGTTTTAGTGTTATACCAATTACATTATAACCTTCTTTTTTCATGATACCTGCTACAGTGGAAGAATCTACTCCACCCGACATTGCGACAACTACAGTAGTATCTGAAGGTTTTTTATCTAAACCGATAGAATTTAAATCTTTATTCATAAGGTGGTATTTATACTGATTTACAATATAAGTTAAATTAAATGATTTTAGATTATGAACCAGGTGACAAAGTCACTAATCCTGAAAAAAAAGAATGGGGAATTGGGCAAGTGCAATCTATAATTAACGATAAAGTGACAGTTAATTTTGAAAATGTTGGAAAAAAAGTAATTAACGCAAAAAACGTTGAATTAAAAAGACTGGGTAAATGAAGGTGAACTTAAAAGAGATTGTAGAAAGTTTAATTGAAAATTTTTTAGAAGCTGGTGATTTATCTATTCAATTAAGAGAAAAAGGTTTGGTGAAAAAAATAAAATCAGACAATACTCCAGTTAGTAATGGTGATTTGGAAGTAAATAAATTTATATCAAAAAAAATTTCCGAGGTTACTCCTAATTTACCTATCATTTCAGAAGAAACCTCTGAAAATAAAGATAGCCAAAATTTAAAGGATTTCTGGCTTGTTGATCCTATTGATGGAACTTATGATTATATTAATAATTTAGAAGAATTTACCATTAATGCTGGTTTGATAATCGATAATAAACCTGTTGCAGGATTAATAAATGCTCCTGCAAAAAAAAGAATGTTTTACTCATATGAAAAAGGTAATGCCTTTGAGTTTAGCAACGGTAAAAAAACAAACTTAAGCAATTTACCTGTCAAGAAATCAGAAAATTTAAAATTTATTTCGTACTCAACTAAAATAAAACCTGAAATTCAAAAAATTTATGATGATTTAGGGGTAAAAGAAAATATTAGAATGAAAAGTTCTTTGAAATTTTGTGTCGTTGCTGCTGGTGAATATGATGGTTATGTTGCTGAACCTAGGGCATATGAGTGGGATATAGCAGCTGGTCATGCAATTTTGGAACATGCAGGTGGAACTGTCACTGATTTTGAAGGAAATGAAATTTTGTATGGGAAAAAAGATTTAAAAAATCCAAGTATAATTTTGAAAAATAAAAATATTTTGTAATGGATGAACAATTAAGAATAATACTAATAATAATTGTTTCAGTTTCAATTTTTGGATTATTAGTGTTCGTTTTCGTAAAAAATTACATAAGAAACAAAATAAATCAGCTTGTTAAAGATGAAAAAAATAAAAAGTTAAAGTAGATTTATTATTTTTAGATATTCATCTTTTTCTATATCCATTACCTTTTTTGATGTTTCAAAATCAAAACCGTTTCTTGCAAGTAAAGATATATCTTTTTTATAAAATAAAGTTCTATTATCCTCTGCCCTAGCTGGACCAATCCTTTTCTTTTTACATAATTTTATTGCAGAAAAAAAATCTTGATCAGAATTGTCTTCTTTTATTTTTTCAACTGTATTTTTGATAAATGTTTCATCTATTCCTTTTCCTATTAAATAATTTCTAATTTTGTTAATTGAGTTTCCTCTTTGGATCATGCTTTTAGCTTTACTTTCAGAATAAAACTGATCATTTATAAATTTGTTTTTTTCTAGATCAGACAAAACAATATCAATCAGTTTATTTACATCTTTTTTTCTTACATCAGACGCTGATAGTTTCATGTATTTTTTTAATAAATAAGTTTTGAGTTGTTGTTTTGAAGGAGCATACTTTTCAACATAAGCAAAGGCAAAATTACGCATCTCATCAACAGTTACTTGGAGCGTTTTTTTTCTATTTCTTATAGGAATCATTGTTAGATTTAATATAATATATCTAAATGATTGAACAAATTTATACTTATTTCACAATTGAGACACTTTATATGTGGATCAACCTTGGTGTTTTACCTTTTTGGTTTATCTTGATAGTGTTTCCACAATCACATTTAAGTAGAATTTTTGTAACATCAATTTTTCCTTTTTTCATATTAAGTGGAGTGTACATCTTCATTTTATATAAATCTTATTTAATTGGTTACGATTTTGATGGAAATTTCTCTCTTTACTTAGGTCTAAGTGAGCTATCTAGATTGTTTGAAGACCATTTGTACATAATGATATTTTGGACTCATTTCATAGCAATAAACTTATTTATTGGTGGCTGGATTGTTAAAGATTCTCAAAAGTTTTCTATAAACAAAGTTTTGATGGCTGTGCCATTAATTGTGACTTATTTAATTGGTCCAATAGGTTTATTTTTATATTGGATAATAAGAATTTTTTACGCAAAAAGAATTAATTTATATGAGTAATCATATAGATTTTTATTTCGATATAATTAGCCCATATGCATACATTGCTCACAAAAAAATTCTTAAATATAAAAATATCATATTTAATTACAAACCAATCTATTTAGGTGGTCTTCATAAGCTAGCTGGAATT
The DNA here is from genome assembly GCA_902596785.1 of uncultured Pelagibacteraceae bacterium. Classification (GTDB taxonomy): domain Bacteria; phylum Pseudomonadota; class Alphaproteobacteria; order Pelagibacterales; family Pelagibacteraceae; genus Pelagibacter. The sequence continues at coordinate 27,334 of CACJVG010000005.1, forward strand.
GAGTCTCCTGCATTTAATAAATATAAATTGAGAAATAATATAAATGATTGCAATTTGGTGTCTGAAAAAAATAACATTAAATTTAAATGGAATTCTAATTTTCCAATAAATTCTTTAAATATAATGAGAGGATATATTAGTGTGGATAAGAATAAGCAAAATGATTATTTGGATTTTTTTTTTGATGCTTATTGGAAAGACAATCTAGACCTGTCTAGTAGTGAAAATATTTCAAAATTATTAAGTGATTTGAATATTGATAGTGAAAAATTTTTTAAATCTATTAAAGAACAATCTGTTAAAGATCAATTAATTAATTTAACTAATGATGCTTTTCAAAAAGAAGTTTTTGGAACTCCGACTTTTATAGTAAATAATAAAATTTTTTGGGGACAAGATAGACTTGAATATGCCTTGGAAGAAATAAAAGAAAATTAAATAATTTTAAAACCACTGCTACTCATCACTGCAAATCCACCATCAATATGAGAGATTTTTTCATATCCCATCTCTTTTAATGATTTTACAGCCAAAGCTGACCTAACACCTCCGGCGCAAAATAAAATAATTTCTTTGTTTTTATCAACCTGTCCATTTTGTATGATAGGACTGTTTGGATCTAAATAGACTTCAAGCATACCTCTTGGAATATGGTTTGCACCTTCAACTCTACCTGTATTATCTAATTCGTTAATTTCCCTAATATCAATTAAATTACAATTATTATTTTCAAATTTTTGATAGGCCTCATCTGCGTTTATTGTTTTAATTTCACCCATTGCATCAGAAACTAAATTTTGAATTGATTTGATATTCATGTAACTAATATATAATAATTAAATTTAAAAATATAGAGTTGTGCTCCCAAAAATATTTAAACCTTATAAATCTACTAAAAAAAATTTAATTCGGGTCGGGCCAAATACAGACGGGGGATACGTAATAGATAAAAGAGTAATAAAAAAAGTAAAAACTCTAATTTCCTGCGGATTAAATGACGATTGGGAATTTGAAAAAGAATTCTTAAAAATTAACCCTTATTGTAAAATATTTGCTTATGACCATACAGTTAATAAGAAGTTTTGGAAAAATAGATTTAAGAAAGATTTGATTTCATTTTTTTTACTAAAAAAACTAAGACTCAGAAAAATTTTAAATATATTTAAATATATTGACTACATAAACTTTTTCAAAAAAAACAATAAACATTATATAAAAAAAGTTGTTTTAAAGACCAAAAACAAAAAGGAAATTTCAATTAAAAACATTTTAAAAAATAAAAAAAATATTCTTTTGAAAATTGATATTGAGGGTGACGAATATAAAATATTGGAACCTATAAAAAAAAATTTTAAGGAAATATATCTATTAATTATAGAATTCCACAATATTCATAAAAACATTAGTAAAATTAAAAAGTTCCTGATGAAGTCAAAATTTAAATTAATACACATTCATGGGAATAATTATTCAGGTATTAATAAAAACAAAGATCCAAATGTGATAGAAATGACTATGCTTAATTCCGAAAAATTTAAATTATCAAAAAATAAATCTAAATTTAAATACCCGATTAATGACTTGGACTATGTCAATTTTAAAAGAAGAAATGATATTGAATTAAGATTTAATGACTGAAAAAATTTGTATTGTTTATACACACCATAAACTTGGGGATCTTATATGGCAATTGCCTTATATTAAATCTATTAGCGAACATCATAATCATAAAATAGATTTGATTGTAAGAGAAAAAACTCAAGCCAAAAATATATTAAAAGATCTTACTCATATAAATTTAATTAATTATAATAATTTTAGAAAAGGCCTGTTTTATTGGATTGATGTATTTAAGTTAGTTAAAATTTTTTTCAAAAACAAATATTCTCATGTATATATTTTGGATAAAGTTAACAAACCTGCAATAGCTGCGAAACTATGTAGGGTAAAAAATATTATTGGGCCTGGAATAGGTAAACAAAAAAAGTGGCTTACAGTAAAAAAATATTTAACAAATGAAGATTGGAAGTTAAGTTATTCTGAACAGTCTCAAAAAATTTTAAATATTAATTCAATAACTGTTAACAATATTTATCCTGAAATAAACGTTGATATAAAAAGATTTAGAGAAGGAAATTCCAATTTAGAAATTGAAGGAAAAAAAATTGCTTTTGGCATAGATTCTTTTGAAGATTATAAAATGTGGTATGAAGAGGATTTTGTGGAATTAGCAAATAGACTCTATGAAAAAAATCTTTTTGACTATATTTATTTAATTTGTGGTAAAGAAAAATCTTATTTAGCTAAAAATATAATAGAACTATCAAAAAAAAATTATTTCATAGATTGTTCAGATAAAAATTTAAATGGAATTATTTTTGCCTTAAAAAATTCAAGGTTTTTAGTAGGAAATAATTCTGGACCTATAAATCTTGCTGCAGCACTAAATATTAAATCTTTTGGTTTAATTGCAAATGACCCAATTGACGAATTGAAATATAGTAAAATTCAAATTATAACCCCTGAAAATTACAACAATATTAGATGTAGAGATAGAGAAGGAATGAAAAAACTAAAAGTTGAACAAGTATTTAATAAAATAATGGAAGGATTAAATTAAATGAAAGCAGCAAATTTTACTTTACCATCAACAAATAAAAAGAATTTTACATTAAAAGAATCTCTAGGAAAATATGTTGTTCTATACTTTTATCCAAAAGACGACACTCCAGGCTGTACTATAGAAACTAATGATTTTAATAAGCTTTACTCAAAATTTAAGAAATTGGATTGTGAAGTTTATGGAATATCAAAAGATAATATGAAAAGTCACGATAAATTTAAAGAAAAATATAAAATTAAATTTGATTTACTTTCTGATGAAGAAATAAAAGTTTTAAAAAAATATAAAGTTTGGGCTAAAAAAAAATTCATGGGACGAGAATTTATGGGAATAGTTAGAACTACTTTTTTAATCGATAAAAAAGGTAAAACTCTAAAAGTTTGGAATAATGTTAAAGTTAAAGACCACGCAAAAGAAGTATTAGAAACCTTAGAAATATTGTCAAAAAATAAAAAAAGCCCCTAATTTCTTAGGGGCTTTAATATATATTTATAGAGAGATATTTTAGTCTCTGATTGCGTAAGCTTTCACACCTACTTCAGCAACATCGGTACCAAGTTTTTCAGCTTGAGCACTAATTCTAAGACCAATAGTTTGTTTAAGAACTCTAAAAGTAATGTAAGAAAGTATGAAGCTAAACAAACATACTGCAATTACACCTGTTAACTGAGTTCCAAAATTTGTATCTGGGTTACTTATTGGAACAACTAAAGTTCCAAATATACCTGCAAACATATGTACAGGGATTGCACCTACAACATCATCGATTTTTTTACTTTCTAAAAATTTTGTACCAAAGTACATAATCAATGATCCAATAGCTCCGATCACAATTGCTAATACAGGACTTGGAGTTAAAGGCTCAGCTGTGATTGCAACTAATCCAGCTAATGCACCATTTAACATCATTACAATATCAGTTTTACCACCAAGTAATCTTGTAACCACAGCTGCAGCAACTGTTCCAGCGGCTCCCGCTAAATGAGTGTTAACTGCAATTTTACTAATTGCATTGACATCATCAAAAGTTCCCATAGCTAATTGGCTAAAACCATTAAAACCAAACCAACCGAACCAAAGTAAAAAGGTTCCAAGTGTTACTAATGGAATTGAAGATGCAGCAAATGGTACTAAAGATTTAGTTTCACCTGATTTTGAAAATCTTCCTTCTCTTGCACCCAACACTATAACTCCTGCTAAAGCAGCAGCACCTCCACAAGCATGAACTAAAGTTGATCCAGCAAAGTCTGAAAAGCCAGAGGTTGCTAACCAACCTCCACCCCACTGCCAACCCATTGAAATTGGATAAATAACACCGGCCATAATTGCAGCGAAAATAAAGAAAGGCCAAATTTTAATTCTTTCAGCTACAGCTCCTGAAACAATAGAAGCAGTTGCACAAACAAACATTGTTTGAAAGAACCAATCAGAATAATCTGAGTAACCAGTTGCTAGTTCAGAAGAATCACTCCACATTGAAAAAGATCCAATAAAACCACCTTCTGGAATACCATAAGCTAGATTATAGCCACATAGAAAAAATATTAATGAGCAAATTGCAAATTTACCAATATTTTTAGCTGCAATTGTTGATACACTTTTTGTAGTTACTAATCCGCTTTCAAGCATGCAGAAACCTGCAGCCATAAATGCTACTAATACACCACCTAAATAAAATCCAAGTGAATTAAAAATATATTGCCCTTCAGCTGACATTGTAGTTTCTGCTGAAGCAAAGTTAGAAAAGCTTAATAATGATATTAAACCTATAATAAATGTTTTTAAAATATGAGTCATTATCTCTCCTTGTTATGGAGGTCTTTTATAAAAATTTTTTAAATAAAGAATTGCTTATAGGACAAGATAGTTATGCTATTTAAGCATGTATAAAATAAAAAGGCCCCATTTCTGGGGCCTTTACTTAACTAACTAGAGAGAGAGATTTAGTTAATTTTTTTTACAGAGGCCCTTCAATGAGATAACGACATGGAGATCGAAGAGCCTCTATATTGCATTGCATGCAATTAGTCACGTATTGCGTATGCTATTACTCCTGTTTCTGTAACGTCAGTACCTTTGGTTTCAGCTTCTTTACTTAATCTAATTCCAAACGTAGCTTTCATTATTGACCAGATTACATAGGACACAGCAAACACAAAAATGTTAATTGAAAGTACACCGATTAATTGTGCACTAAACGATGCATCAGCGTTTGTTAATGGCACTGCTAATGTTCCCCAAATACCAGCAAACATGTGAGCTGGAATTGCACCTACAACATCGTCAAGTTTGAAACTGAATAATAATTTAGTTCCAAATACTACGATTAATCCTCCAACAGCTCCAATGAAAATAGCTGCTAAAGGTGATGGTGCTAATGGTTCAGCTGTAACAGCTACAAGACCACCAATTGCTCCGTTTAACATTTGAATTACATCTGTTTTACCAAACATTAATCTTGTGATTATTGCAGCAGCCATAACACCACCACAAGCAGCAAGATTAGTATTGATAAATATACTTGATACAGCAACTGCATCATCAAATGTTCCAATAGCTAGTTGAGATCCACCATTGAATCCAAACCAACCTAACCATAATATAAATACCCCAACAGTTACTAATGGAATTGAAGAAGCAGCAAAAGGTTTAATTGCTTTTGCCTCACCTTTACTATCAAATCTTCCATATCTAGCACCTAACAACATGATACCTGCTAAAGCAGCTGCACCTCCTGTTGAGTGTACTAGTGTTGAACCAGCAAAATCAGAGAAGCCTAGTTCTGCTAACCAGCCTCCACCCCATTGCCAACCCATAACGATTGGATAAATTACTCCAGCTAAAATAGCTGCAAATAAGAAAAATGGCCATAGCTTAATTCTTTCAGCCATAGCACCTGAGCAAATTGAAACTGTTGTCGCGCAGAATACCATTTGGAAGAACCAGTCTGATCCATCAGCATAACCTGTGTCAACTGCACTTGCATCTGACCAAGGTGTAAATGTTCCAATGTATCCTCCTTCAGGAATTCCATAAGCTAAATTATAACCAAAAAGCCAAAACATAATTCCGGCAATTGAATATAGACCTATATTTTTAGCACAAATTACTGATACACTTTTTGAAGTTACCATACCAGATTCTAGCATCGCAAAACCTGCTGCCATGAACATGACAAGGAAACCACAAATTAAAAATAGAAGCGAGTTAAATATCGCTTGAACTTCTCCAGAGACAGTTGTCTCTGCCATACCTGCACTACTCATGTTTAATAAAAATATTAAACTAAGAAGCGGTGCTGATATTTTTTTTATTATTTTAGTCATTAGACCTCCACTTGTTTAAGTGGTGTCTTATAGTTTTATTAATTTTTAAAACTAACGCTGATTAGGAAAATTGGCTATGCAGTTTTTGCATATAGTAACAGCCCTGAACGTGTTTTTAAACGTTAGGGCTGTTAAAAAAAAATATTATCTGTTGAATACTTCTTTTAAAGCTTTAGCTGGTAAGAATTTTACCTTTTGAGAAGCAGCAATTTGAATCTGCTCACCCGTTCTTGGGTTTCTTCCAACTCTTGCTTTTCTCTTAGCAACTTTATAAGTACCAAATCCAGCAATTTTTACTGAATCATCACCTTTTAGAGCATCTAAAATAGTGTTGGTAATTGTATCAAAAGTTCGCTCAGCATCTGCTTTGCTCAAATTTAATGAGCCAGAAAGCTTAGCAATTAGTTGTTTTTTGTTCATTTTAGCTCCGGTTTTGTTGGTTAATATTTATACTTCTCATAAACGTTGATAAATCAAGCTTTTTTTTAGTATTTAATTTTTTAAAACACACAATATCTTGTAAATATATAAATAAACGTTGATTTTATTGATTTTTTTAACTTTTAAAAATGTGAATTATCTAAATAAACCAAGGTCTTTTAGATCATTAAATGTGGTGAAAAACATCAATGATAACAACAAAAACAATCCGATTCGAAAAAAACCTTCTTGAGTTTTTTGAGACAAAGGCCTTCCTAAAACTTTCTCAAATGCATAAAACATTAAATGTCCTCCATCTAACATTGGTATTGGAAATAGATTAATAAGCCCTAAGCTTATTGAAATATAAGCCATCATACTAATAAATGCCAACACTCCGAAAGTAGCAACTTGTCCAGAAATTTTAGCAATTCTAATTGGGCCTCCCAATTGAGAAGTATCTGCTTTACCTAAAATCATTCCACCGATGTATTTTAATGAGGAAACGCTTACAAAATAAACCTCATAACCTGCATGATATAAAGCCTGTGCAGGTCCTAATTTTACATGGTTAACTTTATTATTGTAGGCACCAAGCTTAATACCTACCATTCTTTTATTTATTTTATTCCCTAATCCATCATCACCTTCAACAATATTAGGTTTTACTTTTAGAATTAATTCATCATAGGAACGCTTAACTTTGAAATCTATAAAATCACCTGTAGACATAGTGATAAACTTAGAAACTTCCATAATACTTTTAACTTCATTACCGTCTATTTCTAAAATTATATCTTCGGCTTTTAGCCCTCCTACCATTGCTGGACTATCTTTTTGAACTTCATTTATGACTGCAGGAGTAAAATCTTTACCTATAAAGGTATAAATTGAAAAAAATATTACTAAAGCTAGTAAAAAATTAGCTAAAGGGCCCCCAAATACAATTAAAACTCTTTGGTACAAGGGTTTTAAAATAAACAATTTTTCCCTTTCCTCTTCGTTATATTTTTCTAAAATTTCTTGATGATCAGCTTGTGAATAAACATTCCTATCTCCAAAAAATTTTACATATCCACCAAGAGGAATTGCGCATATTTTCCATCTTGTGCCAGATTTATCATTCCAACCAAATAACTCTTTACCGAAACCAATTGAAAAATCTGTAACACCTACTCCATATTTTCTTGCAAAATAGTAGTGTCCATATTCATGTATAAAAACGACTACTAAAATAAGAATTAAAAATGGAATTATATAACTAAGCATAAATTTATATTTTAAGTTAATATTAAACTAATCACAACCTCACAATCACCAATAATACTGATACTTTTTGTCTTTTGTACTCTTGATTAGTGTAGTTTGGAGTATTCAAAACTAACAATCTACATTTCCATATATATTTTTTAAAATTCATTGGTATATGAGGTATTTTTTTTATTAGAATAAAAGAAAAAATAAAGTAACCAAAAAAGCAATAACTGTTCTTATATTATTAAAGTAATTCCATTTTGTTTCAAAATTTTTACGCTCTTCGTTTAATGATTGCAAATTAGTCGAATTAATATCAATTTTTTGAATACGTCTATTAAGAGGTAAATGAATTATTATTGTAATAGCTTGCACGCCTATCAAATAAACTAAGCTCACAAATATTATTTTCCATCCCTCTAATATGCCTAAAGTAAATATTGAGATTATAATTGTACTTACAACAGATATTATGGAACCTACCCAAATTATAATGAAAATTGGTTGATTATTTTGAATAATCCCGTCTGTAACCTGAAATGCTTTGATAAATTCCTTATCGTCAAGTTTTGATAAACCTGGCATTACAACAATAGCATATGTGAGTATAAATCCAGTCACCAGAGAGCATAATAATGTAGAAAAAAATAATGATATGTTTAAAATTTCCATTTTATTGATTAATGTTTTTCCTAATCATTTACAATTATGTACTCTTATTGAATCAAATCAAATCTTAGTCAAGAACCAATGTCATTGACGCGTATATGGAGCAAAAAAAAAGAACATCAATTTCCTAATCTTTTTGCAACTCCTTGCTCTTGTTCTTTGTTGAACTCATCATCATTTAAATTATACAACTCTTCTATTCTAAGGTTTTTAGTCTTAATTGTAGGCACATTTTTATTTTTCATTCCAAGATGTCTTGCGTAAACAGCTTGTTTTTTACTTGTTTGATGAGGTTGAAAATCTTTAATGTCTTCAATGGTTACTTTATCTCCTTTAACAAGGTATCCACTTTCAACAGCTTCATTAAAAACTTTAATTCCTTTTTTAGTTCTCATTACTGCAGCATTAAACCCTTCATCTTCTCCTTTAGGTGAACCCCCTCTCCAAGTATCTAAAGCTGCAATATCAGAACTTTCTCCTATCGCATCGGGGCAAATTTTGCATCTAAAGGGAACTTTCCAATTACTTTCATCACCCCAAAAAGAATTATAATCTTTATCAAACTCTCTTTGATCTTTTGTTTTGATATACATTCTTCCAGGGTTACCAAATCCTCTGTATCTAAATTCTTCTAACTCTTCTTCTTTAACATCAAAGCTATCAATAAATTCTTGTGATTTTGTAAGTTCTTGAAAGCCCCCACAAACAAGTGTGAATATATATTTACAATACTGATCAACTCTTTGATCTGATTTAGCGAGTAATTTGATAGCTCCTGCATCACAGGGTTTTCCAACAAAAGCAAAGGTTTGTTTTTTATCTAAAGCTTTATGAAATTCACTTAAAGGTGAGGATGGACCATATCTTGATCTACTTTCACAGTTAATTAAGTCCTCTTTATTATAACTATATTTTACAATGTTTCGCATAGGGTTATCTTTGTCCCCTGCTGTATGCATAATAAAGTCAACTTTCTTTTTTTCTAATAAATATAAAGACAAACCATTTAACAAACCTCCTGTAGAACTTTGAAATCTAATCTTTGGATCTGTGGACCATGAATAATATAAATCAAAATAATTTCCCCAAACCAAATCTTTATTGGATCCCTCATTTTCCTCATGATCTTCAGGTCCTTCAGCAATAACTCCAGGACAGACTTTTTTAATTTCCTCTAAAGTTTCATTTGTAATTGTTATTAATTCTTTAGGTTCTAAATTACCTTTGTCACTCATCTCCATTTCAAGAGAATTTCCTGCAATACTTTTACAAAGACCACAGCCAATACAAAGGCCATTCTTTACAATATCATCTAAAGAATTAATTTTTGTCATTACTCTTTATAAGATGGGTCTTTTGCATCACATCTTCTAAGTAATGCTGGCCACTCGTTTAAACCTGGAGAAAATAAATCATATTGTTTTTGAGATAATTTCCACATCTCTTCTGTTGCTCTTTCAAGAGGTAAACCTGATGCAGTTGCTTGTACTGCAACTTCACACATTCTAATTGCATAATACATATTCATAAAAGCCTCTCCTGCAGTAGCACCAACAGTAAGAAGACCATGGTTCTTCATTATCAAAACCTTGTTGTCTCCCATGTTTTCAGCAATTCGAACTCTCTCATCTTTATTAATCGATAAGCCTTCCCACTCATGGTAACCAACTTTTCCATAAAGCATTGAACTATCTTGAACTAAATGAGGAATACCATCTTTCAATGCAGTTGCAGCCAAAGCTGAAGGAGGATGTGCGTGAAAGACAAATTTAGCATTTGGATGATTTAGATGAATAGCACTATGAATAATAAAACCTGCGGTATTAGCTTTTTCAGGTCCTTCTAAAACTTTACCATGTTCATCTACTTTAATTAGGTTTGATGCTTTTACTTCTTCATATAACAACCCCATCTCATGCATAAAAAAAGTATGATCCGTTCCTGGTGCTCTTGCAGTTATATGGTTCCAAACCGTATCATCCCAACCCATCATATTGGTTAATCTAAACATGGCAGCAAGATCTACTCTTACTTTCCAATCTGCTTCGCTTATATTGTTTTTCATCTTCCCTCCTTTGAAAAAGTTAATTTATTATTTTGTTCTAAAAGTTTAATCACTTTTAAGTGATTAGAATTTGGTCCATATTGTTTAATTGCTTTGTTATAAATTTTTGAAGTTAAATTCATTATTGGTAGTTTTAATTTTTGAAGTTTAATAATTTCATTAGCAAGATTTAAATCTTTCATCGATAAACCTAAAAAGAAAGATGGATCATAATCACCATTAATCATGTTAGGGCCGTATCTTGTTGAAGTATAACCACCACTTGCACTTTTATCGATAATCTCTAACATTGTTTTTGGTTTAATCCCTGACTTTACTCCAAGCATCAAAGACTCTGAGAGTGATAAATAGTTTAAATAACAAAGGCTAACTTGTGCAATTTTAGCAGCATAACCAGCACCTGGTTTATTTAGATAATAGATGTTTTTACCCAGTATATTAAAGACAAACTTAAGCTTATTAACTGTCTTTTTATTACCTCCAATAAATATTGATAAGTCTCCTGACTGAGCCTTTAAATTTCCACCTGATATCGTTGCATCAACAAATTGATTTATTTTTTTACTTAACTTTTGTTTTAAAAGATTAAAGCAAGTTAAAGAATTAGTAGAACAATCAATCCAAATTTTATTTTTAACTAATTGATCAATGATTTTACCTTTACCAATTGATAATGCTTTAATTTGTTTTGGTCCAGGAACGCAGGTAACAATTACATCAGAAAACTTGATTAATTCATCTAATGAGCTTGTTGCTTTTCCTTTTTTAGATTTAAATTCTTTTAAAGATTTAGGACTTACGTCATAACCCAATAAATCTATTCTTTTAGATTTATGTAAGCTTAATGCCATCGGCATACCCATATTTCCTAAACCAATAAAACCTATATTCATATCAATCCATTAACCCATCTACCTCAACATTATTTCTCTCATAATGAATTGGAAGTGCTTTACCGTAAACTTGTTTAGAATGTTCAGGTTTATTTACTCTGTAACTATCTTTTACATATGTTGGTAATGCAATGTAACGAGAAGTATTCCCTTCTATTTTTGTTACTCTGTGCATAGAAAATCTTCCTTTAAATATTTGAAGATCACCTGGCTGAAGGTCTAATGATTTAACTTTGTCTCTTGAACCTCGAAGAACTTTAGTAACCTCATCAAAGTTTTCATTTTCAACACTTCTTAAATCTGGTGAGTATTCAAACAATCCGCCCTTTTCAGCTTTTTGAACTAAAATACTTAATGTAAATTCATTTCCATCAAAGTGCCAAGGAAAGTAATGATCCTTATGCATGATACTATATGGATTTTTTCCTAAAGGATCCGACCATCTATAAAGAGGAAAAACTCCTAAACTATCTGAAACAAATTTTAGCATTTCTTCAGACTCGTAAATTTTATTTAAATCAGATTGCTCTTCTAAATCATCTGAATTGATGTATCCGCTTTCTCGAAATGAAAAAACTCTTTTTGGATGATCTTTAGATAAATTTTCATCATCTTTTGAAAAGTAAGGGTTATGATGATCTTTAGTCCAATGAGTTTTAGGAAGATTTCTTTCAACTTCTTCCTTCATTCTTTTCAAAGATTCGCTAAGTACAAATTTTGGAAGTACACAGCATCCGTCTTTATCAAGTAGCTTTCTATTTTTAACAATTAAATCTTTATACTCTCTAGATCCTGTCTGATCAATTGGGTAATCTCTTAAGTTTACAATATTTTTTATTTCCATAATTCTCCTTTAATTAAAATTAATTTTTTAAATAAAGAAGTGATTACAATTTCGTGGGCGTTGAAGAATTTATATGATTTTTACAGTCTATTTTTTGAAGTAATAAATTAAATAGATTAGATGATAACTTCGTACTCAAGCCAACTCTAGCTAGTCTATGACAATGAGTAAAAAGGTTAAGATTCATAATCAAACGGTATTATATTTTCTACTCCAGGTAAACAAATTTTAGTTATAAAATAATCGAAAATTACATTATTATAGAGAGAAATAATGCCGTCATTTGATGTAATAAGCAAAATTAATTATCAAGAATTTGATAATGCTTTAGCTAATTGTTTAAGAGAAATCAGTAACCGTTATGATTTTAAAGGACTTCATATTTCAATTGAACGAAAAGATAAAACGGTGACTACCAATGCCCCTGATGAATTAAAATTAAAGCAAGTAAATGAATTATTACAAACCCATTTAGTTAGAAGAAAAGTAGATCCAAGGGTTTTAGAAGTTAAAAGTTCTGAAGGAGCGTCAGGAGGATCTATTAGACAAGTCAGTGAATTAAAAGAGGGAATTAGCCAAGAAAATGCTAAAAAAGTTATTGCTGACATTAAAAAACTTAAACTTAAAATTCAAATTAAAATCCAAGGCGATGAATTAAGAGTAGATGGGAAAAAGAAAGATGATCTTCAAGAAGCTATCGCTGCACTCAAAGCAATTGATATAGGTCTTCCAATTGATTTTGTAAATTTTAGAGACTAATTAAACTTTTTGAATTAAAGAAGCGCTGTTATTTGTAGGTTTATTAACATCTTTTGATACTTCATAAAAAATTAAATTAGGAATTTTACGTTCTTTTAAAAACGCAGAACCTTGTAATTCTAAATTTAAATAACGATTAATATCAGCTTGGTTTAAAATAACTGGTTGTCTATGATGAATTTCATTTATATTTTCTTTTGCTTCTTCTGTAATTAAACAAAACTGATCATTTTCAAAGATTCCAGCAAAATAAATAGGATTTGTATCTTCACGAGTAAAATAATGGGGAGTTTTTTCTTTCTCTTCTCTTTTCCATTCATAAAAACCATCTGCAACCGCAACGCATCTGTTATTTTTAATCAATTTTTTAAAAGAAACTTTTTCATCAATGGTCTCTAATCTTGCATTAATTAAAGCTTTAAAATCTTTATCTTTAGCCCATCCTGGAACTAAACCCCATTGTAGATTTTCTAAAGTATTTCCATTTTTGTATTTTTTTATTACAGGCAGTTTTTGATATGGATGAGCATTATAATTTTCAGTATCCTCAACCTGAATTGCAGATTTGACTAATTTATTTGTTTTTGTTACAGGGTTTTTTACTACGTATCTTCCGCACATTATATTGTTTGCTGTTTCATTAATTCTTCTATTTGCTTGATCATTATTTTAGGTGATCTCATTGCAGGATAAATTTCTTGTGCTTGCTCATAACTTCTTATTGCCTTTTCATAATTCTTAAGTTGAATATTTACTAAACCCTGACCTGCTAAAGCACCAAAGTGTCTTTGTTCTAAGGCTAATACTTGATCTATATCATCTTGAGATTTTTGAAATTCTCCTAGCATATAAAGTACAGTTGCTCTTTTATTCCACGCCTCAGCCCAATTTTGATCAAGATTAATAACTTCAGTAAAAATATCTTTTGCTTTAATATAGTTTTGATCTCTCACAAATTGAGAGCCCTCTTCTAATCTCGCAGTGAGTTTTTCATCTGTTGGATGTGTGCTCCATAAAGCCCAAATTTCTTGTTCAATTATAAAAGCTACTTTTGATTTATTTGCTTTTAACTCATTAAATAATTGGTTCAGTCTAGTATCTCTTTCGTTTGCTAAAGAACTAACTTGTGAAAATAAATAAAACAAAATTACTAAGAATAATTTTTTCATATTGAGATATTATCAAATATTAGAATTAGAGTCTTTGGTCTTAAGTGTCTTTGTTGTTATTTTTACAACTATAAAAAGAAATATCTTTTTCTTTTTCCTCTTGTTTTATATTGGTTGTAATTTCGTGAATAAGTTCACCTGTTTTTCTAGTATAGACTGCAGACTCAGAATAATTCCTCTCTTTGTCGAATGCTTGAATTAAAAATATATCCTTATTTGAAATTTTAACCTCTAAATCAATATTATTAAAAAATTCTGATAAATTTTTAATATTTAGAACATCTGGTGTTTTAGACTCGATTATTAACTTATTAATATCTTTTCTTTTAATTTGATCTTTTGTGAAAGATTCAAAGTTATGGTCTGGATTTTTTAAAATTACTTTTTCAAATTTACAATTTAAGTTCAAATCAGAATTTAGTGTAATATTTGTATTTTGAGCTTGAGCAAAACTAAAAGAACATAATAAGCTAAATATTGATAGAAAGATTTTCATTTAATTAATTATATTAATAATAGTTTTTTTAATTGTTTCACTTACTTTAATTGTTCCATCTTTGTTGGGGTGTATACCGTCTTGTTGATTCAAACTTGGATTAAGTGCCACACCTTCAAGAAGAAATGGGATTAATGCTAAATTATACTTTTTTGATAATTTTGGATAAATAGCATCAAACTCTTTTTTATATTTTTCCCCATGAGTATCTGGCGCTACCATTCCAGCTAAAATAATTTTAATTTGTTTATTCTGAGCAACTTTTATTATTTGTTCTAAATTTCTTTCTGTTTCCTCTGGTTGGATTCCTCTAAGCATATCATTAGCTCCTAATCCTAAAATAATTAAATCAATACCTGGCTCTGATAAACTCCAATCTGCTCTATTCAATCCACCTGATGATGTGCTTCCAGAGACACTTCCATTAATGACTTTAATATTTAACCCAGCTTGTTTAAGATTGTTTTCTAAAACTATTGATAAATGATGTTCTTTAGGTAATCCATATCCAGCCATCAAACTATCACCAAACAAAACTACCTTTTCTATTGCACTTGCGTTTATGTGCACTAGAAAGATTATTAAAATTTTTATAAATATAGTTTTACTCATGAGTACTCTTCTTAAATTAAAAAAAATAAATCTCAAATACCAAACTGGCAAAGATAGTATCAGTGTTTTAAAGAATATTGATTTAAATATTAAGAAAAAAGAAACTGTTTCAGTAGTTGGAGAAAGTGGCTCAGGGAAAACAAGTTTAATAATGTTAATTGGTGGCTTAGAAAAACCTACTTCTGGTAAAATAATTTTTAATGATCAAGAAATAACAGGCCTTAGTGAAGATGAAGTGTCGGAGATAAGAAAGAAAAATATTGGAATAATATTTCAGTCGTTTTATTTAATTCCTAATTACACAGCAGTTGAAAATGTTGCTTTAACACTTGAACTTAATAATTTTAAAAATCCAGAAAAAGAAGCTAAAATTTTATTAGATCGTTTTGGTTTGAAACATCGTTTTAATAATTTACCAAGTCAATTATCAGGTGGTGAACAGCAACGGGTTGCTATAGCTAGAGCAATTGCGATGAAACCAGAATTAATCTTAGCAGATGAACCAACAGGAAACTTAGATACTGAAAATTCTATCATGATTGCAAATATTTTATTTAAGTATGTCAAAGAAGAAGGTTCGTCTTTAATCATGGTAACCCATGATCCTAAACTTGCCGACAAAGCTAAAAGAAAAATAAAAATTAAAGATGGAAAAATTAAATAATCACTCAGAATTTAGTTTGATTTTTAAATATGCTTTAAAAGACTTAAGTAGAAATTATCATAAAATTTCTAGTATCATTCTTACGCTATTTATAAGTCTTTTTATCTTAAGTGCTATTTTCACAATTGAAGATAGTCTTAAAAAAGAACTTAATGATAATGCCAAAGCACTTTTGGGTGGAGATTTAGAGATTGATTACAATCGTAATCAAGGAAATTTAGATTTAGTTAACAAAGTAAAAGAATTTGCAACTGTTTCTCAAATGATTGAGTTCAGCACTATGCTTTCAACTACTGGCAGAGAAAAAAATAAATCATTATTTACTAGAATTAAAACTGTGGATGAAAAATATCCTTTATATGGAAATGTTGTTTATGAACCAATGGGTGCTTACGAAAGAATGCAAAAAGAACCTAATACTATCCTGATCAATGAAAGTTTATCAAAAACCCTAAATATTAAAATTAACGAAATAGTAAAAGTTCAAGATCAAAATTTTACAGTAATTGGAATTATTAAATCAGTACCAGATGTAAGTGGATTTGTTGCATTTGGCGATTGGGCTTTAGCAGGAAAACAAACTTTAGAAATTTTAAAACTAAACGGAATTGGAAGCTTTTTAAACTACGAATATAAAGTAAAGTTTAATTACAATGATAAGCCTGAAGAAATTGAGAAACGAATTGAAGAAATATTTAAAGAAGATCAAAAAGTTAAACTTAGATATCCTGAAAATTCTGCAAGTGGTATAAAGAGAATTATTAATAATTTTTCTCAGTTTTTGTCACTTGTTTCTATCAGTGCAATGTTGATAGCAGGTATTGGAATAGCAAATACTTTGCTTTCTTTTATTAATCAAAACAATATGTCGATAGCTGTACGAAAAGCAGTTGGCTTTTATTCAGGTAATATTAAAACTCTATATTATCTGCAGTTATTTATACTTTTATTTATTATCACTGTTGTTGCTTATGGGTCGAGTTTTTTAATTGTGCCAATAGCAGATAAATATTTATCCGATGGATTAGGATTGAATGTTTATCCAGTGTTTTCTTTACTAAATTTTTTAAAAATATTTTTAGTGGGATTATTGGTTCTAGTAATTTTTTCTATCCCAACAATCAGTTCTATTGATCAAGTTAAAGCGTCTAATTTGTTTAGAAACGTATTTCAAAATCTTCAATTTTATTATTCTAAAAGATCAGTTGTTCTTAGCTTTGTTTTATTATCTATCTTAATTTTATTATTCACAGTTGGATCTGAACAGCCTTCTTACAGCTTGGGCTACTTTACTGCTTTTTTTGTGTGTTTAATTGTATTTTTCTTACTTTCAAAATTAATCATTTTTTTCCTAAAAAAATTCAAATCTAGTTCAATAATTTCTTTAAAAGTTTCAATTAAAAATATTACCCAAACAAAAAGTATAACTCCCATTACAGTCATGTCTCTTGGCTTAGGGGTTACTTTATTATTAACATTAGCTTTAGTTGGTACAAATTTTCAAAGAGAAATAGCTAAATCTATTCCAGATATTGCACCTGATTATTTCTTCGTCGGTATTCAAAAAGGAGAAAGAGAGAAATTTGAGCAAGGTATTTTAAATATGGATCCCAATGCATCTATTGAGATTGTGCCAATGGTATCTTCTGGAATTGTAAAAATTAATGGTGTGGATCCCAACACCTATATTAAACCAGATAATGATAGTTACTGGGTAATTGGTAGTGAACGAAGATCTTCATGGGTAGAAAATGTTCCTGAAGATAATCCAATTTTAGAAGGTGATTGGTGGGATTTATCAAACCCTAATCAACTTCAAATATCTTTAGATGCAAAAGTTGCTAAAGATTTAAACATCCAGCTAGGTGATATTTTTACTTTAAATGTTTATGGGCGTGAAATTGAAGGAAAAATAATTAATTTCAGAGAGGTAGATTATCGAGATTTAAGCATCAACTTTGCAATGTTATTTAATCCTCAATTTGCAAAAAATATTCCACACGAATATTTGGCTACTGCAAAATTTAATTCAAATAAATTTGATGAAACTGAAATGCTTGAAATCATGCCGAGTTTATCAATGATAAAAATTGCAGATTATTTATCTAAGGTTACAGCTGTTTTAAATAAGGTATTTATTGCAGTTACTTTAATTTCGGCTGTTACTATTGTTATTGGTTTAATTGTGATTTCAAGTGCAATTATGGTTCAAGGAAAAGTAAAAGAATATCAAAATTTAGTATTTAAAATTTTAGGTTTTTCAAAAAAACAAATTGTTTTTTCATCGTTAATTGAATTCATCATTATTTTTAAATCTGTAATTTTAATTGCAATATTCTTTGCAGTAATTGGTTCAAAATTTATTATCGAAAATATTTTTGAGCTAGTGTGGATGTTTGACTTTAAAGTTTTAATCTATTTAGGATTTTCAATTGGCTTTGTTACTTTAATTTTAATATTGTTAACAAACTTAAAATATCTAAATCCTAAAGTTTATCCTCTAATAAGAAATCAATGATTAGAATTTAGTAATTTTACTATCTAAAGAAATAAGATTTAATTCTATTTTCAATTTTGGAAATCTTTTTTTTATTTGTTTTTTTATTTTAGAGAACGACTCTATATGAATTTTTTTTTCATTATCTGGGCTAAATTCTTTTTTTCCGTTAGCTATTTTAGCAGCACCACAATCTTTATGGTTAATGACAATTAATTTTTCAATTTTATGTAATTGAATAGAAGTTCCTAAATTGTCATAAAACGTTTTATGCCATTTTTTGAATTTACTATGTGTAACCCCAACTGCTGCACCTGCTATTGTGAATGCACTGTATTTTCCTGTTAATTTTTTTTTCTTTAAATGATTATGTACTAAATTTTGAAATCTTGGATCCATACAAGATAACACCATTGCTTTATATTTTGATTTCATCAATTTAATTCAACTTTAAACATAGCCTCGTTTCTTCTATTCATTGGGAGGGTAAATGGGCTATCATAGGTTGCTCTAATAGGTGGGCTTATAATTGATATATTATTTTTTTGTAACTCTTTTTCTAAAATTTCTTTATGCTTAAGAAAATTTCCATCTGAAGCTCGTCCAGAATATCTCAGCACCGCGTAGTATCCTCCCTCAATATTAACTATTTTAACGTCTTCTCTGCTTGGATTTGGTGCATTTTCTGAGTTAAATTTAGATGGTAAATAAAATTGCATACTCATATTTCCATTTTTCTCAACTTGAGTAACTGGAGTTGTCATTTTAATTTTCTCTTGGGTATCGTTTCTGCCTGAAATGTAATTAAATAACTTTCTAAAATTACTATCTATTCCAGATGTCATTGTTTCCACCGCTAAACGATCTGAATATTTTCTAATCTCATAAACTTCATTTTTAGAGACAACTTCATAATTTGCTTCTTCATAAGCCATAACCGTAGAATAAGGTAAAATAAATAAAGTACAAAATACTATTAAATAAAGTTTAATAATTTTCATTGTTACATAACTTTATATTCAAAATTTTGTGTAGTTTCATTAATTTGAATTAATTTAGCGCCATTTCTCTCATGAAAATTTGTTGCCATTTCTGTTATAGGTGAAAGGGTTACCAATCTATTTAAATGATTAGATTTTTTAATTTTTTTGAATACTTCTTTTACTATTAATTTCCCTCCACCCTTTTTTTTAGACCATACAGTGTAAGCAATTGCTATTTGACCACCTGTCTGATCTCGCATAGCAGTTTGTAAAAATGCGTCAGTACTAAGTTTTTCTAACTCTTCAACACTTTTTGGTATTTCATTTGTGTAAGCAAAACACATAACGGCATGAATTTCTCCTTTGTACTCAACTCCAAAAATTTTTCTTCCAAAACCCGTTCTAAACTTATTATCTAACTCCGGTCTTACAGGATCTTCATCTGTATTGCATTCTTTAAGTTCAACAAGTTTTGCACCTTTAATCCATCCAAAAAAGTTGTCGATATTTTTACTTAAGACTTGTCTATTTTTTCTTAATCTAGCTTTAATTCTTGGATTAAATTTTTTTTTCATAATTTAAATAAACTTAAACATTTATTTTAAATTGAGTATGTGTAAAAAAATCATATTAGATAATCATATAATAGCTTTGTGCTTGATACTAAAATTAGAGCATATATAAAATTGTAAAATAATTTTTCTTCAATAATTTTAAGTAATTTATATCCAATCAATATTCCTAATAATGCAACTGGAAATAATATTGCTGAATGTTTAAAAGATTCTAGATTTGTCATAGACAAATTAATATACAAAGGAAGTTTAATTAAATTCACAAAAGTGAAAAAAAATATTCTTGTTCCAACATAGATTTCTTTTTTCATTCTAAGTGGAAGTAAGTAAAGACTGGTTGGAGTTCCTCCAGCATGGACACAGAAGCTTGTAAAACCTGCAACCACTGAACATGTTCCCCCTTTTAAAAAATTTTTCTCTGATTTTTTTTCTTTGTCTTTTTTAAAAAAGAAATAATGACCTGCAAACAAGAAACCCATTACTCCAATTATAAATTTTAACAAATCTTCCGAAAAATATGAAAAAGTTAAAGATCCAATAATTATACCAATAGCTGCAAATGGAACCATTAATTTCAAAGTTCCTAAATCAAATTCTTTTCTATATTTATAAACAGCAATAAAATCTGAAAATATTAAAATTGGTAAAATAATTCCTAAAGCTTGATTTAGTGGCATGACTATTGTCATTAAGGGAACTGAAATTAAAGTCATGGAACCACCTAGGCCTGATTTTGCAATTCCGTATAAAATTATGGCTGGAACAACTGTAAAAAAAAATAATAAGTTTATTTCCATTTATTTAATGATTTCAATAATTTCGACCCTAAAGGGCTAATTGGTTCCTGAAGTATTATTTCTTTTCCAGTTTTTTGTTTTACTAATTGTAATAGTTTAGTTGCTAACCCTTGTTTTCTAAAAATTGGATTAACAAAAATATACTCTACCTCACCTTTTTCATTAAATCTAACAAAGCCTATTGTTGTATTTTCGTTTTTAAAGGTAAAAACTCCCTCAGTTTCCTCAATTTTAAAATTTGAAACTTCCAGGCTGTTCATGAATCCTAGTAATTTAGGAGTAAAAGAATAACTGCTATTGCAGCAATAATGGAGCTAACAACAATATAATTAAGCTTAATATTGAATTTTTTTTCTACGAACTCAGTAATTTTTTCCCAGAATAATACTATTAAAAAAATAATTATAGCTGGCAGTATATATTTAATCATAATTAAGCTTTGTCATCACTGACATAAACCGAAACACCTCTTGTATTTAAATCAACATCAAATTTTTTATGTAATGGGGGGAATGCTCTTTGTGAACAATCTAATCTGTCACAGGTTCTGCAAGAAACTCCAATTGGAATTTCAGTCGATTTATCATTTATATTTACGTTTTCAGTATAAACAAAATCTTTTGCATATTTTGCATCACAACCAAGTCCTATAGATAAAACACTCTTTGCTTGACCAAATCGTCCAATACCTTTTTCAACGGTTCTTGCAATACAAACGTATTTTTCACCATTATTCATTTTACTTACAGCTGCTTGAATAACACCTGGTCTAGTAAAAGCAGAATAAACATTCCATCGTGGGCAAGCACCACCATATCTTGGGATATCTATACCTGATAAAGAAAATCTTTTAGAAATGTTACCTGCCATATCAACTCTTAAAAAATGAAAAGGAATTCCAGGAAGTTTTGGGTCTTGAAGACACGTTACTCTGTGAGCTACTTGTTCAAAAGATGTTGCAAAAGTATTTTGAAGTAACTCTAAATCATATTTTAGCTTTTTGCACTCAGAATGAAATAATTTATAAGGCATTAAAATAGCTGCTCCGCAATAATTTAGCAAAGCAACTTTAGTTAACTTTTTTGACTCCTCAGATGGAAAACTAAATTTAGAAAGATAGTCATCAATTTCTTTATTTGCACCTTCTTGTGCTATTTGTGCAGCTGCATGTAATTTTTTTGTTTCCAGTGAACTGTAATCACTAAGCAATAACTCTTTTTTATTTTTATTATAAATTTTTGAAAATGGTTTGCTTTCATCAGGAATTACATCTTTTACAGTAATTGAATATTCTGAATATAGATATTCACATAAAGCTATGTATCTTGTACGATTATTTTTTTGAATTTTATCAAAAACCTTATTGGCAAATTCTTCTAACTTAGGAAAGTAATTTTTATTTTCTTGTAAAAAGTCTGAAATAACTTCTCCTGGAAAAGAATTTTTTCTATTATCAACAATTTTACCAGAAATTTTTTCTATCTTGTTAATTAGCTCGTGATCTTTTTTTTTTAAAATATCTCCAAGTCTTACAATTGCTTTTCCAATTTTTGGATTGGTACTAACTAAATCTTTTACTTCAGGACCTAAAATATCTAAATCCTCAAATAAACTATCATCTAAAATCTCAGAGATTGTATTTTGAAGATTAATATCTGTTTTTGAAGTAAGATCTGATAACTGAATATTTAATCTTTCACATAAGTTTAATAGTAGATCACCATCAATTTTTCTTTTTCCACTTTCAATAAGATTTAAATAACTTGGTGAAATGTTTAAATCTTCTGCTAATTTGTTTGCTTGAAGACCAAGCTGTCTTCTAAAAGACTTGATTTTTGGACCTATTTTTAAATCTATTTGACTCATATTTACTATTTGTAAATTTTGTAAATTTATTTTTACAATATTTTTTCCCTATTTACAAAGCTTTTTAACGTTTTTTATAGATTTTGTAAATTCTGTAAAATATATAATTTACATGGATAAAAATTTAAAAAACACAGAAAATGAAGCTCAAATCATCAAAAAAGAAGACTTAGATCAACACAACAGTAGAGGAATCTATATGAGAGATGATCATTGTGATTGGGGTTCAAGTGGAATGAGTGAGCTAATCAAAGCCTTAGACGATAGCAACTAATTCATTCTTCTTATTCAATTTTCTAAATTAAAAAACAAAGGAAACTGAAAAATGAGTGCAGAAAAAATCTCATACGACTTAAAAAGATTTGCTGGAATAAAAAGAGATTATACGGAAGAAGAAGTTGAAAGATTAAGAGGCTCAATTAAAATTGAATATTCTTTGTGTAAAAACCAATCTCAAAAACTTTGGAAATTATTAAATTCTGAGCCATACGTGAACACACTCGGCTCTTTGTCAGGTAATCAAGCAGTTCAACATGCAAAAGCTGGTTTAAAAGCAATTTATTTAAGCGGATGGCAAGTTGCTGCTGATGCTAATACAGCTGGTGAAATGTACCCAGATCAATCTCTATATCCTTATGACAGTGCACCAAAGTTAGTTGAGTCTATGAATAATTCTTTAATCAGAGCTGATCAAATTCAACATATGGAAATGCAAGACGGTGATATGAAAAAAGAGGATAGAACAGATTATATGTTGCCTATTATTGCTGATGGTGAAGCTGGATTTGGTGGTCCATTAAATGTTTTTGAATTAACTAAAAAATTTATAAGAGCAGGTGCTGCAGGTGTACACTTTGAAGATCAGCTAGCTAGTGAAAAAAAATGTGGTCACATGGGTGGTAAAGTTTTGGTACCAACAGGAACAATGGTAAAAAATCTTAAAGCTGCAAGATTAGCTGCTGATATTGCAGAGGTTCCATTAATTATTTTGGCTAGAACCGATGCGAATGCTGCAAAACTAATTACAAATGATTTTGATGAAAATGATAAACCATTTTTAACAGGTGAAAGATCTCCTGAAGGTTTTCATTATGTAAAAGATGGAATTGAACAGGCTATCTCTAGAGGTTTAGCTTATGCACCTTATGCTGATTTAATTTGGTGTGAAACTGCAACACCTAATTTAGCTGAAGCTAAAAAGTTTGCTGATGCAATACATGAAAAATTTCCTGGAAAACTTTTAGCTTACAATTGTTCACCTTCTTTTAATTGGAAAAAACATCTAAGCGATGATGAAATTGCTTCATTTCAACAAGAAATTGCTAAAATGGGTTATAAATTTCAATTTATTACACTTGCTGGTTTTCATACTCAAAATATTGCAATCTTTGAACTTGCTGAAAAATATAGAAAAGAAGGTATGGCTGCATACTCTAGAATTCAACAACAAGAATTTGCTCGAGAAAAAGATGGTTATACTAGTGTTAAACACCAAAGAGAAGTTGGTACATCTTATTTTGATGCAGTATCAAATACTATCAGTAGCGGTCAAAGCTCAACTACAGCAATGGCTGGATCTACAGAGTCAGAACAGTTTTAAAAAAATAACTTCCCTCTCCATTTTTTTAGTAGCCCTTAACGGGGCTATTTTTTTAATTGTATGATTAAGACTTAATATTATAGCCTTTTTTAAGTAAAATAGTAACAATCGTGATGCATCCTAATAAAAAAGCAACCATAGAAATGATGCTAACCCAAATATTAAAATCTGATACTCCATAAAATGAAAATCTTAATCCATTTATTAAATAAACTACTGGATTAAAATATGTAACCATCTGCCAAAATTCTGGCAGCATATCTAAAGAATATAAACTTCCACCTAAAAATACCATCGGAGTAATAACTAGTGTAGGTATAATTGACATTTGCTCAAAGTTAGAACTCATTAATCCGATTAAAAAACCAAACAAGGCAAAAGTAAACGCAACCAAAACTAATAAAAATATCATTAATAAAGGATATTTTACATCTACCTCAACAAAAAATGTTGCGGTTATAAAAATTACAAAACCTACAATTAAAGTTTTTGTTGCACCAGCACCAACAAAAGCAAGAACTATTTCTAAAGTTGATATGGGAGCTGCCAAGATTTCATAAATAGTTCCATTAAATTTTGGAAAAAATATACCAAAGGATGTGTTACTGATTGATTGAGTTAAAAGAGTAAGCATCAATAAACCTGGAACAATGTATGATCCATAACTAATCCCATCAATATTTTCTACATAGCCTCCAATTACTGATCCAAAAACAATAAAATATAAAGAGGTAGATAAAACTGGCGATAACAAAGATTGCATCAATGTCCGTTTAAATCTATCCATCTCATGTAGATAAATTGCTTTAAAAGCATAATAATTAAATTTCATTATTTTCCTTTACTAAACTGACAAATATTTTTTCTAATGTGCTTTGTTCCGTTTTTAAATCTTTTAATTTTAAACCTGCATCTTTTAAATCTTGAAGTAAATTTGTTATCCCTGTTTGTTTTGCTTGAACATTATAAGTATAATCTATTGACATTTTATCTTTACCAATTTCAAGATTATATTTTTCTAAACTGCTTGGTAATTCTTTAACTTCTTCTTGTAAGTCCACAGTGAGTTTCTTGTGGCCCATTTTCTTTAATAATTCTTTTGTTTCATCAACCACTATAATTTCACCTTGATTGATTACCCCTACTCTATCTGCAATAGCTTCGGCTTCCTCTATGTAGTGTGTTGTTAAAATTATTGTAACACCAGTTTTTCTTAAACTCTCAACAACTTTCCACATATCCTGCCTTAACTCAACATCAACACCAGCAGTTGGTTCATCTAAAAATAAAATGGTTGGTTCATGAGATAATGCTTTTGCAATCAAAACTCTTCTTTTCATTCCCCCAGATAATTGTCTAAGCCTTAAATCTTTTTTATCCCATAGACTTAGATCTTTTAAAACTTTCTCTATATGTTTAGGGTCAGGTTTTTTTCCGTACAAACCTCTAGAATATGAAACGTTATTAAATACGGTTTCAAATTGCTCTAAAGTTAACTCTTGAGGAACTAATCCAATTCTAGATCTTGTTTCTCTATAATCATCAATAATATCAAATTCATCTACTGTAACTTTCCCAGAAGATGGTCTTACTATCCCACAGATAATACTTATAAGTGTAGTTTTTCCTGCACCATTTGGTCCTAGCATTGCAAAAATTTCACCCTTTTTAATATTTAGGTTTATTTTTTTTAATGCCTCAAAACCATTGTCGTACACTTTTGACAGGTTATTTATGCTTATTTGCTCGTTAGACATGTGGTTAGGCATATATAGAGACAATTTATAGTATTACAATAAATTAAAATTTACCTTAATTTTGGTTTAATGAAAAAATTTTTAGTATTTATCTGTTTTGTATTAGCATTTAGCACTAAGGCAATTGGAAAAGAAACCACTTATAGTAAAGAGTTGTTTGATAAAGCTCTATCAGATGGAAAAGTTGTGGTGGTTAGTTCTTGGATTAAATATTGTACTTCTTGCGCTAGCCAAATGAAAGTTCTTGAAAAAGCAAAAAATGATTTTGATAATATGGAGTACTTTGCTTTTGATGTAACAAATAAAGAAATTGCTCAATTTTTTAACGTTCAATATCAAACAACACTTTTAATTTTTAAAGATAATAAAGAAGTTTACAGAAGCATTGGTGAGACCACTAAAGAACTTATTTATGATGCTTTAAAATCCTCTATTTAAATTTAGTTTTTAAGATTATTGCAGGCAAGAATGTTGCAATCAAAAAAGATAAAAATAATAAAGATTGAGCTATAAATGGTGAAAACAGGTCTTTAGACAAAAATACTCCCACTAATAAACTTTTAGAAAAATCTGGAAATGGAAACATTAAAAATCCAGCAACTAAACCAATTATAATTGAAACATAAGCGGTTTTTTCATCAACTTTATTATAGAAGCTATAAAAAACAGTCACTACAAACGCACAACAAAATAAATCTGCAAGTAAGAATAAATATAAAATATCAAATCCTTTTGAAGCAACACCAAATGCAATTACGGATAAGATTAAAATGAAATATTTAGATATTTTTAAGTAATCAGTTTTTTTATCTAAATTAAAAGTTGCTTTGCCATCAACTACAAATAAACTAGAAATAGCATTTATCAAAGTATCAACAGTAGAAACTGTTAATGCAAGACCAAGAATAATAATCAATAAGGATAAAATTTCAGTTTGATCTTTTAATAATAAACTAAAAAAACCTAAATCAGGTCTAACAGATGGATCCATTGAAAATGAAACCATTCCAATAAAACCCATTAAAAAAACTATTGGAATAATAATAAAGAAAGAAATTATCAAACTTGTTTTTAATGTTTGATAATCTTTTGCTGCATACACTCTTTGCCAGTTTCCTTGATGAAATAAATTTGTTGCTGCAACTGCTATAAAGAAAGTTAATCCAGCAGTATATCCTGGAATATAATTTGAACTTATTAGTTGAGGATTTTTCTCATTAATTAAAGAAAAAGAAAAATTATTTCCTGAATATGAACCAATAATTGAAATCAAAATAAATAATAAAACACCTATTACAATCATTTGAATATTATCAGTAAATATTGACGCTCTTAATCCACCATAAAGGGTGTAGCCTAAGGTAGCTACCAAGACTATTAATGCTGTAATCCACAATTCTGTTCCAGATATATAATTAATTAATACAGCAACTGCCGTTACTTCTGCACAAAGAAAAATGAACATGTAAAAGATCGTCATTAACAAAATTAACTTAAATAGACTTTTGCCAAATTTCTTTCTCATAAACTGAACTAAAGAAGATCCTTTTGGAAATTCATGTCTAATTTTTTTTCCAAAATAAATTAAGAAAATCATTGGAAAAGCTGTGCCTAATGCATAACCGATAACAGCACCTACTCCACCCCATGTTGCAGCCGCTACTGGACCAAATAATATCCAAGCACCTAAAGCTGATGCTACAAGACTTGTTGTAAGCGAAAATAAACTGATGTTTCTATTTGCAGTTAAATAATTATTTATACCCTTATATTTTTTAGAATGAAAAATTCCTAAAAAAGCAAATATTAAACTAATTGCGATAACTAATATTAATGATGTTGATTGACTTAAAAAATATGTTTTATCCATTTTATCCCTTTCTGAATTACCGGACAGGTTCTTAGGGTATGATCTCAGTCTGTTAAGACACCCCTTATTAAGTATTTAATGTATTTTTATAATTATTGATAGTCTTTTTAAAAAAAATGTTTTTCAATTAAATAGTGCAAAGTGAAGATGATCAAAGAAGCAGAAATGATTAAAAAAACTCTTTCCTGATTACTCATTATTTCTGGCCTTTATGATTCATTATTTCGATCATACATTGTGTAGCGTACTGTCTCCATTCAGATGAAGTTTTGTTTTTTAAACTATCAAGATGGTTTCTGTTACTTTGAATGTCATCTTTATGCTTAATATAATCAGCGCCATTTAGGTTTTTCTCCATTTCAGATAAATTAGTTTCCATTGCCTTTATCCACTCGTTTCCAAGCTCAACACATTTTTTATCATCTTTTTCATCACAAATTTGTTTAAAAAAATTAAAGATAACATCATCAGTATTTACTGAAGTATTCATTAATTATTGTTTACAAGTGCCAATAGATTCCGGACCACAAGTTTGACCATTGGTCCACGTTGCTCCAGTCAAATTAGCTCCATCGAAATTAGCATTAGTGATGTTAGAAGAAGTAAAGTTAGCTTCCATTAAATTAGAGTTTTGAAAATTTGCCTCGATTAAGGTTGCGCCCATAAAATCAACTCGAGTTAAGTTAGCGCCAGTAAAATTAGTTTTTTCAAAATTTGCCCCTATAGAAACAGATTCATAAAGGTTGGCTCTTACAAAAGTAGACTCTGGAAAAGTTCCAAACGATAGATTTGAAGTCATCATTATACTTTTATCAAAGTTTACTTGAATGAAACTTGCAAAGGAAAGATTTGAATTTGGAAGATAACTTCCTTGTAAATCTTGTGAGTCTGAAAATCTACAATTAGAATAATCAACACCTTCTGTTAAAGGATCGTCACATGCAGCATTTGAATTTGTGAAAAATAATAAACTAAATAAAGCAAGTAGGATTATTTTTTTCATAAGTAAAGTTAGCAAAAAAAATATGTCAAAACAATGAAGGTTTAAAATTTAATATTAATTTAACAATGTAATTTATTGATATTTTGCAGTATAAAAATCAACTAATGAAAGAATATAACATTGCTTCAATAGCTGGTGACGGGATTGGTAAAGAGGTGTTACCTGAAGGCTTAAAAGTTTTAAAAGATGTTGCTTTAAAACATCAATTTAAAATAAATTTTACAGAATATGATTTTGCTTCCTGTGATTATTACGAGAAACATGGAAAAATGCTTCCTGATGATTGGAAAGAAAAATTAGGAAAACATGATGCTATATTTTTTGGAGCAGTCGGTATGCCAGATAGAGTACCAGATCATATTTCTTTATGGGGATCCTTACTTCAGTTTAGAAGAGAATTTGATCAATACATAAATCTTAGACCCGTAAAACTTTTCCCTGGTATTAATCCTCCTCTAGCCAACAAAAAACCTGGTGATATCGATATGTTGATTGTTAGAGAGAATACAGAGGGAGAATATTCTACTGTAGGCGGAAGAATGTATAAAAATACCGATAGAGAAATTGCAATTCAAGAAACTATCATGTCGGCACATGGAATAGACAGAGTTCAGAAATTTGCTTTTGAATTAGCTAAAAAACGAAAAAGAAAAAAATTAACAAATGCAACAAAATCAAACGGAATTTCAATTACTATGCCTTTTTGGGATGAACGATTTAATGAAATGAAAAAAAACTATCCTGAAATTGAAACAGATCAATTTCATATTGATATTTTAGTTGCTAGATTTGTACTTAATCCTGAATGGTTTGATGTTGTCGTAGCATCAAATCTATTTGGAGATATTCTTTCAGACTTAGGGCCTGCTTGCACAGGAACAATTGGAATTGCTCCCTCTGGAAATATTAATCCAGAAAATAAATTTCCATCTTTGTTTGAACCAGTTCACGGTTCTGCCCCTGATATTGCAGGAAAAGGAATTGCTAATCCTGTAGGACAAATTTGGTCTGGAGCAATGATGCTAGATTATTTAGGGGAAAAAGAAGCATCTAATTCAATAGTTGAAGCAATTGAAAAATCTTTAAGTGATAAAAGTAACAGAACTAAAGATTTAGGGGGTGATGCTGATACTATTAAATCTTCTAATTCGATTTTAGCTAATCTTTAAATTTTAATTTTTTTTCCAGTTTTTGCACTTTTAGTTATAGCGGCAAAAATTTTAAGAGAGATTAAACCATCATTTCCATTAACTTTTGGTTTAGCTTTTTTTGCGACAACATCAGCAAAATGATCAATTTGATTTACTAATGTATTGTCATCTTTTTTGTTTTTATCTTCATTAACAAAAATTTTATTCCACCAACTTCTTTCTTTTCTATAAAACCAATATTTAAGATTGGGAAACTGTAAAGAACCTTTGGTACCTCCAATCATGTAAGCAGATTGGTTGGTAATTGGGTATGCAGGATTTTCTCCAGCAGTTAATTCATAACTCCACGGTGCAACAATTGTATCTGACAAATTAAGTGTACAAAGCGCTCCTGAATTAAAGATCAAGCTTATTGTAGCTGTATCCTCTACTTGGAATTTTCTAGTTTTATTTGATGTAAATGCTTGCACATATTTTATTGAACCCAATAAATAACAAATCATATCAATGTCATGTACCAAATTAATACCTAAAGGTCCTCCACCTTTCCTAACTCTCCATTTTTCATTGTAATAAGCTTTGTGTTTGTACAACCAACACAAAACATTTGCAGAAACGATGTTGCCCAATTTACCTTTATTAATAATGTCTTTTACTTTAGAAACTATAGAATTGTGCCGACGATGATATCCAATCAATAATGGTGTTTTATTCTTATTAGCACTACTTATAATTTTTTTTGCAGATTGAATGTTATCTGAAATAGGTTTTTCTAACAGAACAGGTATTTTATTTTTTAAAAAACTTACTGTATGTTTTTCATGCAATTGATTGGGAGTAGCAACTATTACAGCATCTAGTTTTTTTGAATTTAAAAGCTCTGATACATTAGAATATAATGGGATTTTATATTTTTTTGATAAATTTTTAGCGTTATTACTAATATCTACTATTGAATGAAGATTTGCTTTCTTTGATTTTTTAATGGCTTTAATGTGTTGTAAACCCATTAATCCTGTTCCAACTATAGAGATATTAATTTTTTTACTCATAAATTAATTAATTTTAATTTTTGTAAAGCATGTATACCTTTTATTAGGTTTAATTAAAGTACTAGGAAAATTTTTTTTATTAGGAGCATCAGGAAAATATTGTGTTTCTAAACAAATACCTTGATAGGGAAATAATTTTTTTTTGTAATTTAGATTTTGCGCTG
>CACJVG010000006.1 GCA_902596785.1 uncultured Pelagibacteraceae bacterium
TGAAAATAAAAATAAAAGACTAAAAAAAGGTATAAAATTTGCATAAATATAATAATATTTAATATCACTTAAAAATTGTTTATTTATACCACCTTCAATTAGTGTATTTGCGCCTTGTATTGCAGATCTATGTTCCCATAATCCATTAATAAATTCAATAATTGAAAATGGATAAATATAAAAAGAAACTATTAATCCAATTAAAATACCAATGAAAATATTTTTATAATTTTTAACTATTTTCTTAAAATAAATAATAGCACCAAATAAAAAGATGAATATTGATGCAGAGGGTTGAGTGACAAAAATAAAAGAAACCAATATTCCTGCAATTAAAAAAAAATGTTTATTAAATGAGTAAATTAATACCAAATAAGTTAATATAAAAAATGTTTCTGGTCTAAATTGTAATTTCAGTTGTACTAAAATTGTGAACAATATAATTAGATAGATATAAAATTTCTTTAATTCTGTATCTCTAAGTAAGATATAAGTAAAAAAAGATGTTAGTAATTTTATTAGAAAACTAATAAAGAAAACTCCCTGAATCGTGCAATTAAAGTTTAATTTGGCTATTATATATTGTCCAAACCATCCGTGAGTAGTCCATGGTAAGGCTTCAGAATTAAATTTAAATACTGAATGATTTGTTGCAATGAATTGAGAATCTCTACAAATATTAAATGATAATTTTAAAAACCATAAATCATCTCCAGTTGGAGATGGTAAAAAATAAAAAACCTCAAAAATAAAAATTGCTAGAATTACAAAGATTAATATTAAAAAGGATAAAAAATTAATTTGAAGTCTATTTAGCATTATTTTAATAATAAAAAATAGTTAATTGTTTATCAAAGCTTTTTTTAAGAACTTTATATCTAGTCTGCAATCTTTATAACCACGTTTTATAATATTGAGATATCTTTCTGTGGGAAATCTAAATGCAGTTTTTTTATTCATGGTATATGTCATTACTTTTTTTCCATAATAATAAAAATAATGTTTTTTATAAAGAATTGGAAAATCCTCATAAACGTCTAATTTTTTTTCATCACTTTTTGAAATTTCAAATAATCCACCTGGTACAATTGAATTTTTTTTAGACTCTATGTCTGCAGCTCTATACTTGCTTCTGAAAGTTAATTTAAAATTTTTTAAATTTATTTTTTTTAGAAAAATACTATCTTTACATCTACGCTTCATTTGAAAATGATGAAGATTGCTTCCATAAGCAAAGTACAGCATTATCTTTCCACTACCTCAATTTTTTTCTGATTCACAAATTTTAAAATTTGTAAATTACAATTATTAATTTTATTTTGATCTTCTGATCTAATTACTATTGATACACCTAATTTACCTGCATGGAAAAAAGGATAACTTCCAATCTCAACATCTTTATTATCATTTTGAATTTTTGTTAAAGAGTTAGCTATTTCACTTTCAACAGTTCTTAAGCTAATTGTCAGACTTTTAATTGGTTCACCCCCTACTATACTGTTAGTTAAACCACCTAACATTGATTTTAAAATAGATGGTACACCAGGCAAAGAAAATACATTTTCAACATTAAATCCTGGTGCACCACTTGTTGGATTTAAAATTAATTTTGCATTCTCTGGCATCCATGCCATCTTTTGTCTACCTTCATTAAATTCGCCAGGTTGGTAATAAGCTTCTAAAATTTTAAAAGCTTCTTTATGAACTTCATATTTAATTCCAAATGCTTTTGAAATTGATTGAGCTGTAATATCATCGTGAGTAGGTCCAATACCACCTGTTGTAAAAACATAATCATATGAAGATCTAAGTAAATTTAAAGTATCAACAATAGTCTCCTCAACATCAGGAATTACTCTTACTTCTGCTACAGCAACACCAATTGAATTTAGCCAAATTGCCAAAGTTGAGGTATTTGCGTCTTGAGTTCTGCCAGATAAAATTTCATTACCTATAATTAAAATTGATGCATTAACTTTTGCTTTTTTATCCATATGAAATATATAATTTAGTAATGGAATTTACCAAGTCTTTAATAAAAGGCAAACTAATCAAACGTTATAAAAGGTTCTTTACTGATGTTAAACTTGGTAAAGAAATTGTCACAGCTCACTGTCCTAATACAGGATCAATGAAAGGTTTATTAGATGAGGGTAATGAAGTTTATTTGCTTCCAAATAATGATCCAAAAAGGAAACTTAAATATGGATTGGAGATTATTAAATCTAGAAAAAACTTAGTTGGTGTGAATACCCATATGGCAAATAGAATAGTTGAGCATGGTCTCAAAAATAATCTAATAAATGAATTAAAGAATAATGACATTATAAAGCCTGAGGTTTTTTTTAATAAAGAAACAAGATTTGACTTTTTATTAGAAAAAAAAGGTCAAAAAATGTTTGTTGAAGTTAAAAATGTTACTTTATTTAGAAATAAAGATACTGCTGAATTTCCAGATGCTCCAACAATAAGAGGTATTAAGCATTTATTAACCCTTATTGATGCCATAAAAGAAGGTTATAAAACATACTTAATATTTTTAGTTCAAATCCAAAATATGAAATATTTTAAAATAGCTAAAGATATAGATAAAGAATATTATAAGAATTATTTAATTGCTAAAAAAGCTGGTGTAAATTTTTTAGCCTATAGATGTGATATAAGTTCTAAAAAAATTTTTATAGATAAAAAATTAAAAATTATAGATGATTGATTATAAAGAAAAATTTGAAAAAATGAGAATTGCAGGAAACTTGGCTGCAAGAACTTTAGATATGTTAACTGAAAATATTAAAGAAGGTGTATCTACTGATCATATTGATAAACTTGGATATGAATTTATTAGAGACAACGGTGGGTATTCTGCTCCGCTCTATTATAGAGGATTTACAAAATCTTTATGCACATCTTTAAATCATGTTGTGTGCCATGGAATACCCTCGGATAGAATTTTACAAGAAGGTGATGCTGTAAACGTTGATGTGACAGCAATTGTTGATGAACATTACGGTGATACAAGCAGAATGTTTTGTATTGGAAAAACTCCAGTAAAGTTAAACAATCTTATAGATGCTACTTATGAATCTATGATGAGAGCAATTAAAATTTTAAAACCTGGAATTAAATTAGGAGATATTGGTTATGAAATTCAATCTTTTGTAGAAGAAAAAGGATTTTCAGTTGTAAGAGATTTTTGTGGTCATGGAATAAGTACAACATTTCATGAGCCACCAAACATTTTACACTATGGTAAAAAAAATACAGGTATGGAATTAAGACCTGGTATGACATTTACTATAGAACCAATGATAAACGCAGGCAAATACGATGTAAAAATGTTGAATGATGGATGGACAGCTGTTACAAAAGATAAATCTTTATCTGCACAATTTGAACATACGTTAGGAATTACTGAAAATGGTTATGAAATCTTTACAGAATCTGCTAAAGGTTATTCAAAGCCTCCATACTTATAATTAATGATTAAAAGATACTCGCGAAAAGAATTAACTGATATTTGGTCAGAAGAAAATAAATATAAAATCTGGTTAGATGTTGAGGTTGCAGCAGCAGAAGCAATGGAAAAACTTGGTCAAATTCCAAGAGGTGTTGCTTCAGTTGTGAGAAAAAAAGCTAGAATTAATGTAAGCAGAATTCACAAAATAGAATCTGAGGTAAAACACGATGTAATAGCTTTTCTAACTTCTGTTACTGAAAAAGCTGGTATCAAAGCACGGTACCTGCATCAAGGAATGACATCATCAGATGTTTTGGACACAAGTTTTAATATTCAGTTAGTCCAATCAGGTAAAATTATTTTAAAAGATATAAATCAGATTTTAAAAGTTTTAAAAAAACAGGCAAAAAAATATAAATTTACCCCTTGTATGGGTAGAAGCTACTTTAATTAAAAAAATTGGATATAAAATTTTCTATTATTTTTATCAAAAATTAAGCGAAATATATGTACCCAAAGAGGCAGGTGAGTTTTGTTTGATTAATCGAAAAGTTGTTAATCACTTAATAAAATTAAATGAAAAAAATTTATTTTTACGTGGTTTAAGATCTTGGATGGGTTTTAAGCAAATTGGAATTGAATATAGTAGATTTAATCGCAACAAAGGAAATCCTAAATTTTCTTTTTATGATGCATTCGTTCTTGGATTGGACGGAATTATTTCTTTCACAATGGTTCCATTGAGAATTGTTCTTTTTTTGGGAATGATTTTATCTTTAGTTTCATTATTTTATTTTCTATTTATTCTTTTCACAAAAATGTTTGTAATTTTTGGTTTTAATATTCCAAGTTGGTTAGTGATGCCAAAAGGACTTACGATTATGAATTTAATTATGGTTTCCTTTTTTAGTTTAATCGTACTGATATTAGGAATTATAGGAGAATATATTGGAAAGATTTATACAGAAGTTAAAAATAGGCCTAGATATGTAATTAAAGAACTTATTGAATAGTTTTTAAATGAATAAATTTTTATCTGTTTATAAAAAAAAAAAAGTTCTTGTAACAGGATCAACAGGTTTTAAAGGTTCATGGTTATGTTTTTGGCTTCATCTATTAAAATGTAATACAATCGGTATTGCCTTGCGTCCAGAAAAAGGGTCAATTCTATTTAATAAACTTAAAATAAAAAAAAAAATTAAACAATATTTTATAAATATAGAAAACTACAAAAAATTAAATCAAGTAATTAAAAAAGAAAAACCAGATTTAATTATTCATCTTGCAGCACAATCAATAGTTTCTCTTAGTTATAAATATCCTCAAAAAACAATAAAAACTAATGTTATTGGAAGTCTTAACATACTTGAAGCAGCTAAAGAAAATAACATTGAAAATTTAATTTATGTGACATCTGACAAATGTTATTTAAACAAAGATAATAAAAAAATTTATATTGAAAGTGATAGATTAGGTGGAGAAGATTTATATTCTGCCTCAAAGGCATCAGCTGAATTAATTTTTGAGGCTTATCAAAAAAGTTTTCTTAAAGCTGAAAGGCCAATTAAATTTGCTTCTGCGAGAGCAGGTAATGTTATTGGTGGTGGTGACATGAAAAAAGATAGAATTGTACCAGACGTCATGAAATCACTTATTAATAAAACTAGACTAGAAATAAGAAGTCCGAAGGCTGTTCGTCCGTGGCAACACGTACTAGAACCTTTATATGGTTATTTAATTTTAGGAAATTATTTAATAAAAAATAAACTTAAAAAAAATATTCAACCAAATTGGAACTTTGGACCTGATGTAAAAAATATTAAATCAGTAAAAGAAATAGTCCTGAAATCTTTGAAATACTGGAATATAAAAAAAAAATTTATTTTTAAAAAAAATAAAAAATTTCGGGAAGTAAATTTCTTAATGTTAAATAGTAAAAAAGCATACAAAGAAATTAAGTGGAAGCCAAAATTAAATTTTGATGATACTATAAGATTAACAGTTGAATGGTATAAATCTTACTACAATAAAAAAAATCTAGAAAAAATAACAAAAAAACAAATTGAATTTTTCTTAAAAAAATAAATTATTATATTTATGAAAGTAGTTATTTTAGCAGGTGGTAAGGGAACTAGGATTTCAGAATACTCTAAAAATATACCTAAACCAATGATTAAGATAAATGGAGTACCGATTTTACTTCATATAATGAAACATTACTCAAAATATGGATTTACAGATTTTATTTTAGCACTTGGATATAAGAGCAACGTAATTAAAAAATTTTTTAAAACAAAAAAATTTCCATGGAATATAAAAATGGTTAATACTGGATTAAATACAATGACAGGTGGAAGGTTAAAAAGACTAAAAAAAATAATTGGAAATAAAACTTTTATGATGACCTATGGAGATGGTGTCTCTGATGTAAATATTAAAAAATTGATTAAATTTCATAAAAAAAATAAAAAATTAATCACTATGACAGCTGTGAGACCTCCAGCTCGTTTTGGTGCAATTAAACTTAAAGGAAATTTAGTAAAATATTTTAAAGAAAAATCAAAAATAGATGAAGGTTGGATAAATGGTGGTTTTTTTGTAATTGAACCAAAATTAATTAAATTTATAAAAAATGATAACACTTACTTTGAGAAAGAGCCCCTGGAAATTGCCAGTTCAATAAAACAACTTTATGCTTATAAACATTATGATTTTTGGCAATGTATGGACACCACAAGAGATAAAGATTTGTTAGAAAAAATATTTAAAAAAAAATAATTTGAAAAAAAGAATTTTAGTTACAGGTGGCACAGGTTTTATTGGCTATCATTTGTGTAAAGAGTTAAAAAAAAGAAATTATATTGTTCATAGCATTTCAACCAAAAGGCCACCTAAAATTAGATTTATAAAAGGTGTAAAATATATATTAACCGATATTTCAAATTTAAAAAAAACTAAAAAAAATATAAAAAAAAATTTTTATAGTCATGTGGTTAATTTAGCTGGTTATGTAGACCATGGTAATAAAAAAAAAACTAATAGTTCACACTATATTGGATGTAAAAATTTATTTCAGATTTTTTTAAATTCTAATATAAAAAAATTTATTCAAATGGGTAGTAGTGGCGAGTATGGACAATTAAAATCTCCACATCAGGAAAATTTTAATAGCAAACCGTTAACTATTTATAATTTAGCAAAAAAAAAATCATCGGATTTCTTATTAAAAGCTTACAAAAAATATAAATTTCCAGTTACAATTTTAAGATTATATTTAGCTTACGGTCCGAAGCAGGATGAGAATAGATTTATACCAATTGTATCAATAAATTGTCTTAAAAATAAAAGTTTTGAATTATCTCATTGTAATCAATATCGTGATTTTATTTATGTCGAAGATGTTACTGATATTATAATCAAAACACTAAATAATAATAAAGCAAACGGTGAAATAATAAATGTAGGCACCGGTAAAACTTTTAAATTAAAATCTATAGTCAATAAAATAAGAAAGCTCACTATGGGTGGTAAACCAATTTTTGGAGTAAAAAATCTAAGAAGAGATGAGATAAGTAAAATTTATCCAAACATAACTAAAGCAAAAAAAATTTTAAATTGGAAACCAAAAACGCCACTTAATAGAGGATTAATTAAAACAATTAAATATTACAAGAAAAATTATTGTTTATTTTAATTTGTTTATTTTTTTTTTAATTTAATACTGACATCGGATCAAGTCGTGTTTGAAACCAATTCACTCTAAAATCCAAATGTGGTCCTGTTGATCGTCCTGTTGATCCTACAGTTCCTATTACATCACCTTGATTAATTTGATCACCAACTGAGACTAAAACATTTTCTAAATGAGAATAAATTGTTGATATTCCATGACCATGATCCATTATAACTGTACCACCAGTATAGTACAAATCATCTTCAGCCATAGTAACTACACCGGAACCAGAAGATTTAATCATCGTTCCTTGTTTAGCTGCAATATCTATTCCGTAGTGAGGCCATCTTGGTTTACCATTTAAAATTCTTTGACTACCATAAACACCGCTAATTATACCTTCAACTGGCATAATAAATTTTTCCTTAAAAAATTGTAGATCAGAATTTATTGCTCTTGCTTCTCCAATTGCATTATTTTCTTTTTTAATTCTTTTATAAACAGATTCGGGTGGAGTGACTTTACTTTCTGCCAAACCATCTATTCTTTGTATATTATATTTTCTTTTTAAAACTTTTTTTGTAGTTATTGATTTTTTTCCATTAATAATTTTTGTAAAAGTAAGGTCGTATTTTTGATCTCGATCTATACCAAAAACAAAAAAACCATCTTTTGAAACTTTTACTTCTTTTTTTCCAACCAAAATTTTAGCATTAGGTTCAGTTTTACCTAATATAAAATGACCTTGCAGAAATTTACCTTGGAATTCAATAGCTTTAACTGGGGATATAAAAAATAAAAAAACAAAAAAAAATCTATAAATTATTGAGCTGTCCATCCACCATCTATAATTATTGATGTCCCGGTTATCATTGAGGAAGCTGATGATGCCAAAAAGCATACTGTTGTCGCAACATCACTTTCAGTAGCCGCTTTTCCCATTGGGATATTTCCAAGAGCTAGTTTTTTAAATTTTTTATTTTTAAAAAAATTTTTAACCATAGGTGTTTCAACAAAAGTAGGTGCTACTGTATTAACTCTGATATTTTTTTTTGCTAATTCAACACCCATTCCCTTAGTTAATCCTTCAATTCCAAATTTGGTCATATTGTAAACATTTCTACCACTCATACCCACGTGACCTAGTTGAGATGACATATTTATAATTGAGCCAGGTCTTTTTTTATTTTTTAGCATCTTTTTTACGACAAGTTGTGCCACGTTAAATGCTGCTTTTAAATTTAAATCTACAAGGTAATTCATACTTTTTTGTTTAATTTTTTCAAAGGGCTCTGGAATATTAGTCCCTGCATTGTTTACTAGAACATCAATAATTTTAATTTTATCTAATTTTTGTTTTAAATCTTCATAATTCATTACATCGCACGAAACTTTAATAATTTTACCTTTAACTTTTTTGATATCCTTTTCTAATTTATTAAGATCTGAGGATGTTCTGCTTAAAGCTATAACAGTTGCACCTGCTTCAGCTAGTGCAATGGAACAAGCTCTTCCCAATCCTTTACCTGCACCAGTAACTAAAGCATATTTGTTTTTAAGATTTATTTTTTGAAGATACATTAAAAGAATAATATTTTAATATCTGTGTAAATCAACTCAACTGCTACAATTAAAATGGCTAATAAACCAAGCCAAGCTATCCATCTATATTTTTTAATCCATCCAGAAATTAAAGTTGCTGCAGTTGCCATTAAAACAATTGATAAAACTAACCCAAAAACAAGAAGTCCATAATGTTCACCAGCTGCACCTGCTACACCCAGGACATTATCCAAACTCATTGTAAAATCAGCTAATAAAACAGTCCAAATAGCTTTTAAAAAACTAGAGCTATCTACTTTAATGTCCTCTTCGTTCTCTGAGCCCTTTATTACATCCACATAAAGTTTGTAAACAATATAAAGAAGTAGCAATCCTCCTATTAACCTCAAACCTGTAATTTGTAAAAGATATGCGGTAAGCAATGTTAAAATAATTCTTAAAATAACTGCACCACCAATTCCCCAGAAAATAACTTTTTTTCTTTGTTCTGGTGGAAATTTAGATGCAACCATTCCAATTATAATTGCATTGTCTCCAGCTAAAACTAAATCAATAAGAATAATTTGAGTTAATATTGCTATTTGCTCAGGTGTAAAAAATTCTGCAAACATTATTGTTGTAGTATCATGTCTGCACCTTTTTCTGCAAT
The DNA here is from genome assembly GCA_902596785.1 of uncultured Pelagibacteraceae bacterium. Classification (GTDB taxonomy): domain Bacteria; phylum Pseudomonadota; class Alphaproteobacteria; order Pelagibacterales; family Pelagibacteraceae; genus Pelagibacter. The sequence goes on from CACJVG010000006.1 coordinate 9,343, forward strand.
CATTATTGTTGGGGCATTTGTATTACCTGAAGTGATGTTTGGCATTATTGATGCATCTATAACTCTCAAATTATTAATACCCCTAACCTTAAGTTTTTCATCTACTACAGACATTTCATCTTGACCCATTTTACAAGTTCCAACTGGGTGAAAAATAGTTTGAGCATAATTAGAGGCTTCTTTAACTAACTCCTCATCATCATTTAAATGAATGCCAGGTCTGTATTCTTCTGGGGTATATTTTTTGAAAGTTTCAGACTCCATTATAATTTTTCTGGTTAATTTAAGTCCTTTAGCTGCAATCATTCTATCGTGATCAGTTGATAGATAGTTTTGTTTTATTTTTGCATAAGTTCTAGAGTCTTTATCAACGATACTGACATGTCCTCTACTTGTTGGTCTGATATTTGAAACAGTAGGAGTGAATGCATGAAAATCATGATTTTTTGTTGCTCCCAAAGTATCCATACTCATAGGCTGAACATGCCATTGTAAGTCTGGTAGTTCTAAAGAAGGGTCACTCTTTGCAAACATACAAAGTTGACTAGCACCCATAGTCATTGGGCCACTTCTTTTAAAAATATATTCTAAGCCAATCATTAAATTTCCAAACAAACTATTAATTTTTTTATTTAGGGATTTTAATCCATTAATTTTATAGATTGGTCTAAGCATTAAATGATCGTGTAAATTTTCTCCAACACCATTTAAATCTTGCACCATATCAATTCCAAGATTTTTAAGTTTTTCAGGATTTCCTATACCAGAAACTTGTAAAATTTGAGGAGAGCCAATAGCTCCTGATGAAATTATAATTTCTTTATTTGCTTGTACTTTTTTTAATTCATTTCCTTCCCAATACTCAATTTCTTTAGCAGTTTTGTTTTCAAAATTAATTTTTTTGACATGTGAATGAGTTAAAATTTTTAAATTTTTCCTGCTCTTGATTGGGTTTAGATATCCGACAGCTGTACTACATCTAAAGCCATCTTTTTCTGTTACTTGAAAATAACCACAACCATGATTATCACCAGTATTAAAATCTTTTGTTTTTGGAATACCGAACTCTTCGGCAGCATTTTGAAATTCATCTAAAAGAGGCAGATGTATTCTTTGATCTGAAACAGATAAAGGGCCTCCAACTCCATGGAACTCATCTTTTCCTCTTTCTTGGTTTTCTGCTTTGATAAAATAAGGCAAAACATCATCCCATCCCCAACCTGTGTTACCTAATTGTCGCCAAATATCATAATCTCTATGTTGACCTCTTATGTAAAGTAGACCATTGATAGAAGAACTGCCTCCTAAAGTTTTTCCTCTAGGATACCTAATGGAAATATTATTCATGCTCTCATCAGGCTCTGTTTTGTAGCACCAATCAGTCTTTGGGTTATGCATTGTTTTGAAATAACCAACAGGGATATGTATCCAAGGATAATTATCCTTACCTCCAGCCTCAATTAAAAGTACTTTATTTGAAGGATTTTCAGACAACCTGTTAGCAAGCACACATCCTGCAGATCCTGCTCCAAGAATTATAAAATCAAAATTATCCACATTAGAACCCTTATAAATTAAATTTTTTTATTTGTAATATTTATGTACACAAAAAAATTCAAATAATCCAATAATAGCACTTGTTTTAGATTTCATTCTTTGACAAGGTTTCATTTTTAAAAATAAAGAGAGGGAAACAAATGAAAAAAATCATTTCAATGTTATTTGCAGTTGCGATGGTATTTGGATTTATTTCAAATGCTAATGCTGCAAAAACACTAAAATGTCAGACAGTTCTTAACACTAAAGCTGATGAAGTTAAAATGTTAAAAGACTTTACTGACACTGTTACAACTTTGACAGGTGGATCTCTTAAGTTTGAAATTATGCCTGCAGGAGCAGTTGTTGGTGTAAAAGAAACTTTAGATGCTGTTGATAAAGGACTTATCGACTGTGGATTTGCTTGGACACACTATTGGTCAGGTGATCATCCTGCCGCTATGTTATTTGGTTCGCCAGTAGCAGGTGGTGGTGTTGGTATTGACAACATCGCATTCTTATCATGGTTTCAGTATGGTGGAGGAAAAGAGCTATACGACAGACTATGGAAAGAAATGGGAAGAGATATTAAAGGATTTATGATTCAACCAGTTGGTCCTGAAGCTTTAGGTTGGTTTCCAAAACCAATTAAAGATATGGCTGATTTTAGAAAATATAAATTCAGAACTCCTCCAGGAATTCCAGGACAAACTTATAAAGACATCGGTATAGCATCTGTTGCTATGGGTGGTGGAGATATTCTACCAGCTTTAGAAGCGGGAACTATTGATGCTGCTGAATGGTGTTGTCCAAAACCAGACTTAACGTTTGGTTTCCAAAAAGTATTAAAGCACTACTACCTACAAGGTTTACACCAAGTAGTCGTAAATGCTGACTTTTATATTACTGGAAAAACATATGAAGCTATGAGTGCTCATGAGAAGAAGTCTCTAGAAGTTGCAGCAAATGCTTCACTAGCGAAATCTCTAAGTTACAGAATCTATGAAAACGGAAAAGCTTTAAAAGAGCTTACAGAAGTTCATGGTGTAAAATTAGAAGATACTCCTTCTGATTACTTCACAGAATACATGGCAGCTGCTAAGAAAAGTTTGGAAACAAACGCAGCTAAAAATGCATTCTTTGCTGAAGTTTGGGATTCTATGAAAGAATTTGCTGATATCGCAGTTCCTTTCTGGAGTGGTGCTCAAATGTCTAATGCGAAGCTAGGAATGGCTCACGCAGCAACATTAAAGTAATCATTAAATAATCTTTATGTTAGAGCGGACTATTAAGTCCGCTCTAATTTTTTTATATAAAATTTTATGGCAGACGAACCAGGTAAATTAGATATATCAGATGAAATGATTGCCGAAAGGCGAGGTGGTTCAGGAAAAATGCCAAGTGATATGCCACCATGGATGGCAAGCTCAATTGTAAATATTGATAAATTTAGCAAATGGGTTGGTAACGTTGTTTGTTGGATATTGATGCCGTTAATTCTTGCAATGACTTACGAAGTTCTTGCTAGAAAATTATTTCATGCACCAACAATATGGGCTTATGACATCAGTCGATTTTTATATGGTGCACTTTTTATGTTGGGTGCTGGTTATGCACTTTCTAAAGGTGTTCATATAAGAGCTGATTTTTTATACAGAAATTTTAAAACCAAGAATCAAGGCACAATTGATTTTTGGTTATATATTTTATTTTATTTTCCAGGCTTACTTGTGTTCCTTTATATGACTATTGGATATGTAGGAGAGTCTATCCAAAGAGGTGAGAGAGGAATGGATACTACTTGGATGCCATATATGTGGCCAATAAAAACTTGCTTACTAATTGGTATAATATTTTTACTAATCCAAGGTATTTCAGAATTATTAAAAAGTTATTGGGCCGCTACAAAAGGGAAGTGGCCAGGAGAAGATGAATGATAGCTGAATTTATAGATCCAGCATACTTAGGTTTTATTTTAGTTGGAGTAATGTTGTTTGCTATCTTTGTTGGATTTCCTATTTCATTCACATTAATTTTCTTAGGTTTTGTATTTGGTTATTTAGGTTTTGGAAAATTAGTCTTTTATTTAATGACCCTCCAGTTCTCGATGGTCATGACCGAACAAACTCTCGCCGCTGTCCCGCTCTTTGTCTTTATGGGCATAATGATGGAGCAGGCAGGACTGATGGAAAGATTATTTTCATCTTTTCAAATGATGCTGGCTAGAGTGAGAGGTGCATTATATTATGCTGTTTTATTTGTTTCAGTTATCTTCGCAGCTGCAACAGGAATTGTTGGTGCCTCAGTAACTATTCTTGGGATAATGGCTGCAAAATCAATGAATAGATCTGGTTATGACGTAAGACTTGCAGCTGGAACAATTACTGCTGGTGGAACCTTAGGAATTTTAATTCCACCGAGTATTATGCTTGTTGTGATGGGTCCAATAATGGAAATCCCTGTAATTGATCTATTTGCTGCAGCTATAATTCCTGGAATTCTTCTTGCAAGTTTATACGCTGGTTACACAACAATAAGATGTATGATAAATCCTAAACTAGGTCCTGTAATTCCAGAAGAAATGAGAGCAGCGAGCATGAAAGAAGTTTGGATTGAATTCTTCTTAGGTTTAGTTCCTCCTGCAGCTCTAGTTTTTGCTGCTTTAGGAAGCATTTTATTTGGTTTTGCAACACCAACAGAGGCTGCTGGTTGTGGTGCAATGGGTGCATTGTTACTTTCATTAGCATATAAAAAATTAACTCTATCTAAACTCCAAGAAGCACTAGTTAAAACTTTAGAGATTACTGCTTTAATAATGGTTTTAGTTGCTGCATCAAACTTTTTTGGAGCTGTATTTGCAAGACTTGGCACACCAACATTGTTAACTGAATTTTTGTTAGGTTTAGAGATGAACAAATATTTTATTTTAGCAATTGTAATGGTTGCTATATTTTTATTAGGTTGGCCATTGGAATGGGTACCAATTGTGATGATTATTGTACCAATTATTTTACCGTTAATTGAAGCTTTGGGCTTTAATTTAACTTGGTTTGCAATATTGGTTGCTGTCAATCTCCAGACCGCCTGGCTGTCTCCACCTGTAGCTTTGTCTGCTTATTTCTTAAAAGGCGTAGTTCCTGAATGGGATTTAAAAGATATTTATTATGGAATGATGCAATTTATGGTTCTACAAATTATAGGCTTAGTTTTAATTATCATATTTCCTAAAATTGCCTTATGGTTACCAACTCTCTTATATGGACAGTAGAATTTATTAGTTTAAAATAAATTTCGTGAATCAACCTAAAGTAAAATACTCTCTTTCTAATTGGGACTTAGTCACAGTTAATCCAAATTATAAAACTTGGAATTGGAAAGATCTATTTTGTTTTTGGGGAGCAAATGTACAGAGTGTAATTGGTTTTTCATTAATATCCTCTTTATACTTAATGTATAGTTTAAATATTTTTGTAGTTTTTTTTGGAATCATATTAGGATCTTTTTTTGTTTATTTGTTTTCAAATATTATTGGAAAACCTTCTCAAAAATTTGGTTTACCATTTGCAGTATTGCTTAGATCTTCACTAGGATTTAATGGCGCTAAATTTTTTGGGTTAATCAGAAGTTTAGTAGGAATATTTTTATTTGGAATTCAAACTTATTTTTTGTCTAAAATTTTAGTTTACTTAATTAGAATAGTAATTTTTTCTATAGACAATTCTTTATTGCAGCAGGAAATATTTATTTTTTATTATTTTGGTATGAATATTATTGATTGGTCTGCAATAATAATCACAATTATTCTACAGACTTTGTTTTTTACTGTTGGGATGCAGTACAACAAGAAAATAATTAATTTTTCAGCAATGACAGTCTATGCTGGTTTGCTGATTTTTTTCTTTGTTGTTTTATTAAGTGATGTAAAAATAACTACCGAAGCTTTTTCAAATATTTTTAATTTAAATAATTTTTTAGATGTTAATAATTTAGCACCTTTATTGACTGTTGCTGGAACAATATTTGCCTATTTTTCAATTTTAATAATTAGTTTTGGTGATTTTTCTAGATATGTAAAAAATGAGAAAGAATTAAAAAAAGGAAACTTAAGTTTAATTTTGAATTTAATTATTTTTTCATTTTTATCTGTTTTCATTGTTATAGGGTCTGATGTTTTTCTTAATCAAAAATTTTCAGATATAGACAGAATTTTTACAAATCCAACAGATATAGTAGGAAAATTTGATAATATACAAATAACAATAGTCGTTCTATTTTTTATTATAATTGCTTCAGCTTCTACAAATTTAGTTGCGAATTTCATCCCATCTCAATACTCTCTAATAAATTTTGCTCCTTCAATATTAAGTTTAAAAAGCGCTAGTTATTTAATTGCTTTTTTTGGTTTGTTGATCGCAATCTTCTGGCTGACTATATTGAGCCAAATAGGAATTTTATCATTTGTTGATACTTTTGGTGCTTTCTTTGGTCCTTTATTTGGAGTGATGGCAGCTGATTATTATTTAATTAAAAATCAAGAATTAAGTAATAAAGATCTATATTCTATAGACAAAGAGAGTGCTTATTATTATTCAGGTGGATGGCATATAAAAGGTGTTTATTCTTTAATACTAGGATTTATTTTTTCAGCGTCAACAATTTGGAATACTAATTTAATGTTTTTACAATCTTATGCTTGGATAATAGGTGCATTTGTTGCTTGGATAACATATTACTTATTAGCAAAAAAGTAATATGAAAGCTCTAGTATATACAGGTACTCAGGAATTAGTTTATAGAGACGAACCAAACCCAATTGAAGTTTCAGGAGAAAGTATTTTAAAAATACATGCCTCAGGGATATGTGGCTCGGATATGCATGCTTATCATGGACATGATGAAAGAAGAGTGCCCCCATTAATATTGGGACATGAGGTAAGTGGAGAAGTTCAGAATGGCAAATTCAAAGGAAAAGATGTTGTTTTAAATCCTTTAATTACTTGTGGTAAATGTGAATATTGCACAAGTGGAAGAGAGCATCTTTGTCCAAACAGAATTATTTTAGGTATGAATAAACCAATTGAAAGACAAGGTGTTTTTGCAGAATTTGTATCAACTCCTGATCAAAACATTTATGAAATTCCAGAAGGTTTAGATAAAAACGAGGCGCCAGTAGCAGAGCCAACTGCTGTTTCTTTACACGCGGTATTAATGGGCGAGCAAGCATTGAGTAAACCTTTATCTGAATGCAAAACCTTAATTCAAGGTGGTGGTGCGATTGGTTTGTTATGTGGACTAATATTATCAAAAATTAAAGGCAACAAAGACATAATTCTTTCTGACCCAAATAAATTAAGACTAAAAGAATGCTCCAAATATTTGGAAGCAAAATATGTAGCTCCAAATGACAAGGAAATAGCTAGCAATAGCTTTGATATAGTTTTTGATACGGTTGGACTAGAAATCTCAAGACAACAGGCAATCGAAGTAGTCAAACCAGGTGGAACTATCATTCACATAGGTTTAACTCAGCCTGCTGGAACCTTTAATTTTAGAAAAATGACCTTACAAGAAGTGACAGTTATTGGCACTTATTGCTATACAAATAAAGATTTTGAACAAACTTTAAAGATTTTAGCAAATAAAGATATTGGATCACTAGATTGGATTGAGTTTAGAGAATTAAAAAGTGGTGGAGATGCCTTTAAGCAAATACACGATGGCACATGTGTTGCCCCAAAAATTATCCTTTTACCTTAGAAATTAAGTCTATTTTTGAGTTAAGAGCTCTTGATCCTCCTGTTTTAAACTCCTTAGATACAACTGGAGCTGATATCATAAACGACCAGTAAACCAAAAGTATAAATACAGATATAATTTTCACAGTATTCATTTAACAATCAATTTTGAATTTAGAATGTTGAAATTGTGACTGAATATTGAATTTATAAATAATCTATCTATAAGAAGAACATGTTAAAAATTTTTTATATTTTTATTACATCATTAATCTTTCTTGGCTCAGCATATTCAGAAACTGTTAAAGTTTTTGATTTTACTGAAAAAGAATTGTCAGCACTTGAGATACGTAAAGTAAGAGGAGCAGATAACAATACTTCTTATACAGTTGGATCAAATGAAAATGGCAATTTTTTAAAAGCAGTAGCAGACAATGCTGCTTCGGGCCTTGGAAAAGAGATCAAAATTGATCTAAATAAAACACCTTTTATCAATATTACATGGAAAATAGAGAAGGATCTTCGAGGGATTAAAGAGAATACGAAAAAAGGACATGATTATGCCGCCCGTGTTTTTGCGATTAAAAAAACCGGAGCCACACCTTTATCAAATAGAGCAATTAATTATGTTTTTTCAAGTAATAGTGAAGTTGGTGAAAATAGACCAAGTCCATATACAAAAAAATCTATAGATAATGTATTAGCAACCACCAAAGACAACCTAAATGAATGGGTAACAGTAAAAGCCAATGTTAAAGAAGATTTTAAAAAATTTCATGATCTAGATGTGAATGAACTAGATGGTTTGGCTATAATGGCTGATACTGATAATTCTAAAATGAAATCAATTTCTTATTTTCAGAATATTTATTTTTCAGCAGATTAATTACCATTTTAAATACTTTTTTAATCCAATACTTAAAAACGATAATAAAATAGCTGCGATAACATCAGCGATTGGAATTGCATTTGGAAATCCAAAGTTCCATAAAATTACTCCGATTAACCAAATTATATAAATTTTCATCTAAGATATTATATCTTAGATTCTGTTAAATTTTTATTTATTTGATATTATTAACTTATGCATAAAAACTTTACTCATAATGTTAAAGTGTATTATGAGGACACAGACGCTGGTGGAGTTGTGTACTATGCAAATTATTTAAAATATTTAGAAAGAGCTAGAACTGAAGCGTTATCAACTATTGGATTAAGCAATACAAAAATAAAAAATGATTTTGGTGCTCTCATAATTGTTAAATCGTGCAATATTGAATATAAAAAATCTGCATATTTAGAAGATGATCTACAAATTAAATCTTTTGTAGACTCTACTTCAAAAACTTCTTTTTTAATGAATCAATCAATATTTAAAGATGAGGAATTGATCGTAGAGGCTAAAATTCATCTAGTATTTATAAATGAAAAATTTAAACCGGTTCAAATTCCAGAAAAAATCTTATCAGACTTTAAACCCTATACTTCTGGTTCATAGATATTTTTGTAACTTTTTTAAATAAGTCTACAATCATTTTTTCAGATATAAGTTTAGTATTTACATTTCTAGGGCTAGGGTGATAACAGGCAATTAGTTTAATATTTCCTGGTAGTAAATAGGATTTTCCATGAATAAATTTTATCTTCTCATTAAAACTATATTTTTTTTTATAAAATTTAACACAATTATCAAATGCTACCTTTCCTAATGCAATAATAGTTTTTAATTTTTTTAAATTATTAATCTCGCTATCAAAGTATTTTGAACAATTATTAAGCTCTTCTAATTTAGGTTTGTCTCCTGGAGGAACACATTTTAAAATATTAGTTATATATGTCGATTTTAATTTGAGACCATCATTTAGATTTTCTGAATTTGGTTGGTTTGAAATTTTAGCTTTAAATAAACATTTAAATAAAAAATCTCCAGATTTATCACCTGTGAATGCTCTTCCTGTTCGTGTGCCTCCATGTGCTGCTGGGGCCAATCCAATTATTAAAATTTTTGCATCAATTTCGCCAAAACCTGTAACTGGTTTTCCCCAGTAGGTTTCGTCTATATTTTGTTTTCTTTTTTCTGTTGAAATTTTTTTAACAAAATTAACAAGCCTTGGACATTTTTTACATTTAAGAATTGTTTTATTTAAACTATCTATTTTAATATTCATAAATGAAAATTTTAAATTATTTAGCCATAATATTTATATGTATTAATCCCTCAGTTAAAGCAGATTCAAAACAAACTTTAATTAATGAATTACAAAAGGGTGGAAAATTAATTTTCATAAGACATGCTTATGCCCCTGGTGGTGGCGATCCAGATAATTTCGATATTAACGATTGTAAAACTCAAAGAAATTTAAGTGATAGTGGTAGAGTTCAATCACAAAAAATTGGTAATTTTTTTAAGAAAAATAAAATTTCTATTGGAAAAGTTTATTCCAGCGAATGGTGTCGATGTAAAGAAACAGCATCTATTGCCTTTAAAGAATATGAAACTAAAAATTTTTTAAACTCATTTTTTAGTGCAAAATTTGCCAGCAATAGAAAAAAGCAAGTTATTGATTTTGATAAATTTATTAGCACTTGGGATAAAGATCAAAATTTAGTTTTTGTTACACATTATGTAGTAATTTCTGAAATTTTAAATTATGCACCATCATCTGGAGAGATTGTTGTTTCGGATAAAAGTTTAAAAGTTATTGATACTTTAGAAATTGAATATTAAAGTAAATTATCATGTCATCTAAAAGAGCAATGAGACAAGCGCAAAAACAAGCATACGCGAAGCATCGTTCAAATATTACAAATAGTAGATTTGAACTTAAGAAAAAATTTATTACTAAAAACAAAGAAGAAAAAAAAAATAAAAATTAACTTTCTTGATCAAATTTCTCTATTTTTTTACAATTTGATTTTTAGATAATTGATCTAGAGAATTTTTATATTCATCATTAATTTTACAATTAGATATTTTAGATAAACTTTCGACATCATTTAAAACAGCTTTAACAAATATTTCTGGTTTATTTTTTTCAAATAAAATTTGAGTATAAAACTGAGGATAACCATGTTTTAATGTAAGTATTTTTCCATCTTCCTCATAAATATTTCTCACATAGGAGTTTTTCTTTTTAACGCTTAAATCGGTGATTTTATATTTTTGATAAGTTTTTTCATTATAAACGTAATTACGCGTCATAATTAGTTCATTAAGATTTAAAATATATTCATTTTTTAAAAAACTGTCCTCTTTATGATCACATTCACTCAACACAATTATTTCTGAGTGAGAATTAAAGGATATAAAAAAAAATGATAAAAAAAATATTAAAAATTTATTTTCTCTCATTTTTATCAACAAAAAATAAAGCTATAATAAATATTACAGTCCAAGCAAATACAGACAATGTTTTTAAAGGGGTGGTATCTGCTCCCCAAACATCAAAGAATAAAGCGCCAATAATTATCCCTATAGCATAGATAATACTTACAATTTTAACTTTACTCATATTTTTATCATTCTTTGATTAAGTTTTTCTTAAAAAGAGACATACCATTATTGATTTTATATGAGTAAGACTCTTTAAAGCTCTCAAGCTGCCAACCAGTAAGCCTTTTTTCAATTTCAATAATATTTTCTTTTTTCCAGTCATCAGTTGTTTCTTCCAATTTCCAAAGTCTTTTTTCCTCATTACTTCTTCCACAACCATAACAATAACCTGTTGATGGATCAGTTTTACAAATGCTTATGCAAGGTGAAACAATCATTTTTTATAAATTAGTATAAATTTTATTAGATAAATAGATAATTTTTTAACAATTGTCATTGGACAAATAGTTTCAATAATATATAAAACCTCGTAATTTGTGGGGCGATGGCGGAATTGGTAGACGCGTTGGTCTTAGGAACCAATATGGCAACATGTGAAGGTTCGAGTCCTTTTCGCCCTACCATTAAAATATTATGAAAGTTACAGTAGAAAATAAAAAAGGATTAAATAAAGACCTTAAAGTTTTTATCGACAAAAAGACAATGAGCTCTTATATGGATGAAAAATATGAGGAGATAAAAGGTAGTGTAAATCTTAAAGGATTTAGACCAGGTAAAGTTCCAAAAGAAATTTTAAAGAGACAATTTGGTAAAGCAGTTTTTGGAGAAGTTTTAGATAAAGTTTTAAAAGAAACATCTACAAAAGCGTTAGAAGAAAATAAAATTAAACCAGCCGGTCAACCCAAGCTTGACTTAAAGACTTACGGTGAAGATAAAGATCTTGAGTATGTTTTATCAGTAACTGAGTTACCAAAAGTTGAAATAAAATCTTTAGAAAATATTAAATTTGACGAATACACTGTAAAAATTGATGATAGTGAAACAGATAAAAGAATTAAAGAAATAGCTAAAAACCAACCAAATTTTAAAGAAGTAAGCGCTGATACAAAAGCTAAAAAAGGTGATTTAGTTTCTTTAGATTACAAAGCAACAGTTGATGGCAAGGATTTTAAAGGAAGTGAAGGAAAGAATACCCAGCTAACTTTAGGAAAAGATTTATTTTTAAAAGGTTTTGATGATCAATTGATTGGAGTTAAGAAAGATGATGAAAAAATTGTAGAAGCAACTTTACCAGAAAATTTCCCAGAAAAAGAATTAGTAAATAAAAAAGCTAAATTTAATTGTAAAATTTTAAGTGTTAAGCAATCAGAACAAGTAAAAATTGATGATGATTTTGCAAAAAATTTAGGAGCAAAAGATTTAAAAGATTTAAAAACATTAATTTCAAAACAAATTAATGATGAATATAAAAATTCTCTAGATCAATTATCTAAAAATCAAATTTTAAAAGAAATTGAAAAAATTAAAGTTGATGAAGTTCCTGAAAATTTAGTTGATGAAGAAGTAAAAATTCTCTCACAAGGCATGTCAGAAGAAGAAGTAAAGAAAAATAAAAAAAACTTCGAAGAAAAAGCTAAAACAAGAATTAAAACTGGTTTAATTTTAAATGAGTTTGGTGAAAAAAATAAAATTAAAGTAACAGAACAAGAAGTTCAGGCTGAAGTGCAAAAGCAATTAAGAATGATGCCTGGACAAGAAAAAATGGTTATGGATTTTTATCAAAAAAACCCATCAGCATTAGCGAGTTTAAGAGGAACCGTATATGAGGAAAAAATTTTAAATTTAATTAAAGAAAAAGGCAAAGCAAATAAGAAAGAAATTTCAAAAGAAGAAGCTGAAAAGATTTTAAAAGAAGCTCATAAACATGATCATGATCATGGAAAAGAAAAAAAAGAAACTAAGAAAAAATCACCTACAACATCTGCTAAAGAAAAAAAACCTACAACTAAAAAGGCAAAATCAAAGCCTGCAGTGAAAAAGACAAAAAAGGTTAGCAAAAAGTAATCTCAAGTTGTATAAGTAGAACGAATCAACTTATGACAAGAAAATTATCAGAGCATATGAGCAATCTTGTACCAATGGTTGTTGAACAATCAAGTAAAGGTGAAAGAGCTTATGATATTTATTCAAGACTACTAAAAGAAAGAATTATTTTTTTAACAGGTCAAATAAACGACAATGTTGCGTCATTAGTCACAGCTCAATTATTATTTTTAGAAGCTGAAGATCCAAAAAAAGAAATTTATCTATACATTAACAGTCCCGGAGGTTTAGTTACAGCTGGACTCGGTATTTATGACACAATGCAATATGTGAAGCCAGACATTTCTACTTTGTGTATAGGTCAAGCAGCTTCAATGGGTTCTTTTTTGCTTGCCGCTGGCACAAAAGGAAAAAGATTTTCATTACCAAATTCAAGAATTATGGTTCACCAGCCATCCGCAGGTTTTCAAGGTCAGGCAACTGATATTGAAATTCATGCTAATGAAGTTTTGTCTTTAAAAAAAAGGCTTAATGAAATTTATTCAAAGCATACTGGAAAAAGTGTTGAAGAAATAAAATCTGCTCTTGAAAGAGATAATTTTATGACCGCAGATGTCGCACAATCTTTTGGTCTAATTGACGAAGTTGTAGAAAAAAGATCTTAATACACAATATATTGAGTCATTATTAATCGAAACTTGATTAGTGTGAGTCTTCTATAATAAAGTAATTAAATTGATTCGTTATAAAAATTAAAATGACAACTAATAATAAAAATATTCTTTACTGTTCCTTTTGTGGAAAGAGTCAACATGAAGTAAGAAAGTTGATTGCTGGTCCAACTGTTTTCATCTGTGATGAATGTGTTGAACTATGTATGGACATTATAAAAGAGGAGAGTAAAGATACTTTTGTAAAACATCAAGATGGTCTTCCATCTCCAAAAGAAATTTGTTCAGTATTAGATGATTATGTAATTGGTCAAGCTCATGCGAAGAAAGTATTATCTGTTGCAGTTCACAATCATTACAAAAGATTAAACTATGAAAATAAAACAAGCAAAAATGTTGAGCTATCTAAATCTAATATACTTTTAGTGGGTCCCACAGGTTGTGGAAAAACATTGCTTGCGCAAACTCTTGCTAGAATTCTAGATGTTCCATTTACGATGGCTGATGCAACCACTCTTACAGAAGCAGGTTATGTTGGAGAGGATGTAGAAAATATTATTTTAAAATTATTACAAGCTTCTGACTATAATGTTGAAAAAGCTCAAAGAGGAATAGTTTATATTGATGAGGTTGATAAAATAAGTAGAAAGTCTGAAAATCCATCAATTACAAGAGATGTATCTGGTGAAGGTGTTCAGCAAGCTCTTCTTAAAATAATGGAAGGTACAGTTGCAAGTGTACCACCTCAAGGTGGTAGAAAGCATCCTCAGCAGGAATTTTTACAAGTAGATACTACAAACATTTTGTTTATTTGTGGTGGTGCGTTTGCAGGACTTGATAAAATAATTTCTCAAAGAGATAAAGGTACTTCAATTGGTTTTGGTGCAGATGTAAAAAATACACAAGATAAAAAAACTGGTGAATGGATGAAAGGTTTAGAACCTGAAGATTTATTGAAATTTGGATTGATTCCAGAATTTATTGGAAGACTTCCAATGATAGCAACACTTGAAGATTTAGATGAAAAATCTTTAATAAAAATATTACAAGAACCAAAAAATTCATTAACAAAACAATATCAAGAACTGTTTAAATTAGATGGTGCTAAACTAACTTTTAAAGAAAATGCATTAAAAGAAATAGCGCAAAAAGCAATTAGCAAAAAAACTGGAGCAAGAGGTTTGAGATCAATTCTAGAAAACATTTTGTTGAAAACAATGTACGATCTTCCAAGCCAAGATAATATTGAAGAAGTTATTGTTGATGCTGGTTCAGCAAAGGGACAGTCACAACCAATTTTAGTTCACGCTAAAGGCGACAATAAATCTAAGTCTAATAAGACTACAGCGGCTTAATATCCTTAATAAGTAATAAATACCTATTGCATTATAAAATATAATATCCATATTATCCTTATGGACGTCAAAATTTCACTGCCATTACTTCCTTTGAGAGACATTGTAGTCTTTCCAAGTATGGTGATACCTTTATTTGTAGGAAGAGATAAATCTATTTCAGCACTTAATGAAGTGATGAAAAAAGATAAAAAAATTATTTTAGTAACTCAAAAAAATTCAGAAATTGATGATCCTAAGAAAACAGATGTATTCATGTATGGTTGTGAAGGAAGTATTTTACAGTTGTTAAAATTACCAGATGGCACAGTTAAAGTTTTAGTTGAAGGTATTAAAAGAGTAAAAATTTTAGACTTTAAGGATAATGAGAAGTTTATCACATGTGATTACACACACTATAACGATGTTTCACCTAAAGAAGAGGATTTATTTCCTCTAGCTGCTACAGCTTTAAGAAGATTAGAAAAATTAACATCTATAAATAAAAAAATTTCTAATGAAACTATAAATACAATTAAACAATTAAAAGACCCGTCACAAATTGCAGATAATATTGCATCCCATATAACAGCTACTATTTCTGAAAAACAACAAATATTTGAAACTATAGATGTAAAGAAAAGATTAAACGCCATTATAAAAATAATGGAAAATGAGACAAGTATTATTGGTGTTGAAAAAAGAATTAGAGGCAGAGTTAAAACTCAAATGGAAAAAACACAAAGAGAGTATTATTTAAATGAGCAGCTTAAAGCTATCCAAAAAGAACTTGGTGAAATTGAAGACGGTAAAGATGAAACTACCAGTCTAAATAAAGCAATTACAAAAGCAAAGATGCCAAAAGAGGTAGAGAAGAAATGCCTACAAGAGTTAAAAAAATTAAAAAACATGAGCCCAATGTCTGCAGAGGCAACAGTTGTAAGAAATTATTTAGACTGGATGACAGAACTTCCTTGGCATAAAAAAAGTGAAGTAGATATAGATTTAAAAAAAGCTTTAGATATTCTTGATAAAGATCATTTTGGGTTAGAAAAAGTTAAAGAAAGAATAATAGAATTTTTAGCTGTTCAAAAAAGAATGGAAAAAATTAAAGGCCCAATTTTATGTTTAGTTGGTCCTCCTGGTGTTGGAAAAACCTCATTAGGTAAATCAATTGCAAAAGCTACAAATAGGGAATTTGTTAGAATGTCAGTTGGTGGAATGAGAGATGAAGCAGAAATACGTGGACACAGAAGAACTTATATTGGATCTTTGCCAGGAAAAATCATTCAGATGATGAAAAAAGCTGGAACAAAAAATCCATTAATATTACTAGATGAAATTGATAAAATTGGAAATGATTATAGAGGAGACCCATCTTCAGCATTATTGGAAGCTCTAGATCCCGAACAAAATACAACATTTAACGATCATTATCTAGAAGTTGATTATGATTTATCTGATGTGATGTTTGTAACGACAGCCAATACTTTAAATATTTTACCTCCTTTATTAGATAGAATGGAAGTAATTAGATTAGCAGGTTACACAGAGGATGAAAAAATTAGTATTGCAAACAAATATTTATTACCAAAACAAATTAAAGATAATGGTGTTAAAGAAAAAGAAATGAAGTTGGATGATGATATTATAAAAGAAGTTATTAGAGGATATACAAAAGAGTCAGGTGTAAGAAATCTAGAAAGGGAAATTTCTAAACTAGCAAGAAAGGTTGTTAAAAAAATTGTAGCTGGTGAAGAAAAAGAAGTTGGAATAAATAATAAAAATTTATCTGATTTTTTAGGCGTGCCTAAATTCAAGTTTGGAGAACTAGAGACTGAAAATAGAGTAGGTATAGTAACAGGTCTTGCTTGGACTGAGTATGGTGGAGAAATTTTAAAAATTGAAACCGTTACAATGCCTGGTAAAGGGAGAATGCAAATCACCGGTAAATTAGGTGATGTAATGCAGGAGTCGGTTAAAGCTGCAAAATCTTTTGTAAGATCAAAATGTTTAGAGTATGGCATTATTCCTCCTATTTTTGAGAAAAAAGATTTTCATATTCATGTTCCTGAAGGAGCTACACCAAAAGATGGCCCATCTGCTGGTATTGGAATGGTAACATCAATAGTCTCGTCAATTACAAACATTCCTGTACGAAGAGATGTTGCTATGACTGGTGAAGTTACTTTAACAGGTCAAGTATTGCCAATTGGTGGTTTGAAAGAAAAATTATTAGCCGCTCATAGAGCTGGAATAAAAGAAGTTTTAATCCCTAAAGAGAATGAGAAAGATCTAGTGGATATGCCAAAGAAAATTATAGATGACATTAAGATCACTCCAGTTGAATACGCTGATCAGGTTATAAAAATAGCTTTAACAAAAGAACTTAAACCCACAGAGTGGGTTGAGGTAGATTTATCTAAAAAAGACGATAAATCTCAAGCTAGTATTCAATAATATTAATTTACATTATTTAAGTGTTGATGTAATAAGTAGCCTTGTTTTGGGCGGTTAGCTCAGTTGGTAGAGCATCTCGTTTACACCGAGGGGGTCAAAGGTTCGAGTCCTTTACTGCCCACCATTATTAAATTATATTTTTAATTTTATTAAATAAACTTATATCAGTTTCTAGTACTCTCATTTTATTTTTTTTTATTTTCAAAATAATATTATTAAAAAAATCATAATCTTGCATAATTTTTTTTGATAGTTTCAGATACTCTGAGTAATCATTAGCTATTAGTTCTTTTAAATTGATTTCATTAAGTATTGCAGCTGTATGATTGCCTCTAAGTGTATTACCTTTCAATGTTACTATTGGTTTATCTAAATACAAAGCTTCTAAACTTGAGTTACCTCCAGACCAACCAATTGAGTCTAGAATAACACTATATTTTGATAGTTCTTTATAAAAATCAATTTGTTTCATTCTATTTAAAAATTTAATTCTATCAAAATTTTCTCTAATGAATTTATTTTTTTTAAGTCTATTTTTAAAAAGATCAGTGTAGCAAGGGTCTTTATCTTTTATAAATGTAATTGATGCTTTATTATTTTCTTCTAATATTTTACCATATAAATAATCATATTTTGGGAGTAGCTTAAACAAACTTTGAGGCACAAAAAAAGAATTTTTAAGTTTAGGCTGTTTTTCTAAATTTATTAAATCCTCATCTAATTTATAATTTGTACCCAAACCTTCTAGAAGTATTAATTTTTCAATATACTGATCATCGTTGTTATCATCCATAGATTTTGAAGAAATAAAATAATCAACATTTTTTGATCCTGTTGTTATTGGGTGACCCCACATCATAAAATAATTTTTTGCATATTTTTTGTTTATTATCATTTGTGATAAATGATCCATTGAATGATCTAAAAAAATTGCAGAATTGAATTTTTCTTTAATCATAAAATTATGAATTTGATTAATATTAGTAATATTATTATAAATTAATTTCATTTTTTTTAATTTTTCTGTCCAATCATCTTTAGTGATAGAAGTATGTAAAATATGTACTTCAAGATTCTTTTTGGGTTCTGAAAATTCTTTAATAAAATTAAAAAACAATTTTAAAACAGTATGTTTGTAAAAAAAGGGAGATATAAAAACTATTTTTCTTTTATAAAAAAAATTTTGATCTGGTAGATTTAATTTTCTTACATCAATACTTTCTAATAATTTATAATATTTCTTATTTAAATCTAAATCATTTTTTTGTTGATAAGCTAAATAGAAGTTTGAGTCAGTATTGAGAATTTTAATAGATTCATTTATATTTAGTTTGTTTTCACCAACTTTCTTATTAAGAATGTTAAGAATTTTTTCAAATTTATTTCTAAAATAATTAATCTCTCTAGTATTTTTATAGACCCTTGGGAAAGTAAGTAGGTTTAAAAAATTAATTTGCAAATTCCCATTTAAGGATTTTTCAAAATAAGTTTTTGCTGGATTAAAATTGCCTAATGCTAAATTACAAACACCTAACAAATAATTAGCTTCATCATTATCTATTTCTTTAAGATAATTTTTTGCATTTTCATAATCAAATTTTTGAATTAATAGATATGATTTTACCAATATCGAGTCTACATTTTTAGATATCTTTAAAGATTTATCAATTTGTTCTTCTGCATAATTTATATCAATAGTCTTAAATAAATTTGCTAAATTGTAATATGGTTTATAATTGTTCAAATCCAAACTTATTGAAATTTCAAAAAAATATTTTGCAAAATTTCTTTTATTCAAATTAGCTAAAACAGTTCCAAGTTTATTTGCTATATCACTATCTTTTTTGAGTTTATAAATTTTAATTAAATCTTTAAAATTTTGCCTATAATTTCTATTCTTAAAGTCTAGGTAAATTTTTCTTAATAATTTTTCTTGGTCCATTTATTAGTTTTTAATATCAAAATAGTCATTTTTTATGTATAGGAATATAACTTTTATCTGATATAAGATTTTTTTTATTAAAATAAACTATAAATTAGTAGGCATTATATTAGTTTGTTTATTAGTGGGGGTGTAGCTCAGTTGGTTAGAGCGATCGCCTGTCACGCGATAGGTCGAGGGTTCGAGTCCCTTCACTCCCGCCACTTTTTCACATTTTTCAATGTTAATATTAATAAAAATGTGACGTATCAGCCCTTCAACAACAGATAAAAACTGATATATAGATTTCCATGTTATCTGATTTTTTAAAAGATTACCTACCAATAATAATATTTTTAGTTTTAGCTCTTGGGTTAAGTTGTGCTTTTGTGGTTGTAAACTTTATTCTATCACCTAAAAAACCTGATCCTGAAAAACTTTCAGCTTATGAGTGTGGTTTTGAACCATTCGAGGATTCAAGAATGGAATTTGATGTGAGATTTTATTTAGTTGCAATTCTATTTATTATTTTTGATTTAGAGATAGCATTTTTATTTCCATGGGCAATATCTCTTGGAAATATTGGATTATTAGGTTTTTCATCAATGATGATTTTTTTGTTCATTCTTACAATAGGTTTTATTTATGAATGGAAAAAAGGTGCTTTAGACTGGGAATAAAAATTATAAACCAAAATGAATAATAAAATAGATCAAGTTCCCGAGGAATTCAAACAACTTGCAGAAGATTTTAGCAAGAATGGTTTTATAACCACATCACTTGATAATTTAATTAACTGGTCAAGATCAGGATCACTTCATTGGATGACTTTTGGATTAGCTTGTTGTGCCGTGGAAATGATGCAAACAGCTATGCCGAGATATGATTTAGAAAGATTTGGAGCAGCTCCAAGAGGTTCCCCTAGACAATCAGATGTTATGATAGTTGCAGGAACTTTAACAAATAAAATGGCGCCAGCTTTAAGAAAAGTTTACGACCAGATGCCTGAACCAAGATATGTGATTTCAATGGGCAGTTGTGCAAATGGAGGTGGGTATTATCATTATTCATATTCAGTTGTCAGAGGTTGTGATCGAATTGTTCCAGTAGATGTTTATGTGCCAGGATGTCCTCCATCAGCAGAGGCACTGTTATATGGAATACTTCAACTACAAAAAAAAATTAGAAAAAAAGGATCTTTTATCAGATAGTTATGAAAAGTTTAGAAGATCTAGAAAAAAAAATTAATTCTGAGTTAACTACCAAAATTAACAATACAGAAATTAAACATAATCAAATTTATATTGAAACAGATAAGGAAGATATTATTGATGTCGCTATTTTTTTAAAAACAAATCAAGATACCAAATTTAGACAACTAATAGATATAACAGTTGTCGATTACCCAGAACAAAATCAAAGGTTTGAAGTAGTATACTTGTTTTTAGGTCATGAATTTAATCAAAGATTGATTGTAAAATATTCAATTGCTGAAAATGAAGTTATTCCATCATTAACTAGCATTTTCCCATCAGCAAATTGGATGGAGAGAGAGGTTTTTGATATGTATGGGGTATCTTTCAAGGATCACCCGGACCTAAGAAGAATACTAACTGATTATGGATTTGAAGGCCACCCATTAAGAAAAGATTTTCCATTAACGGGTCATTCAGAAGTTAGATATAGCGAAGATCAAAAAAAAGTGATTAGCGAACCAGTAAAGCTTGAACAAAATTATAGAAATTTCGATTACGAAAGTCCTTGGGAAGGAACAAAATACATTAAAGAAGAAATTGAGAATAATGACAAAAAAAATTAAAAATTTAAATTTAAATTTTGGCCCTCAGCATCCAGCAGCTCATGGTGTTCTTAGATTAATTCTAGAGCTTGATGGTGAGGTGGTAGAGAAGGCGGATCCTCACATCGGTTTACTTCATAGAGGAACAGAAAAACTCATAGAAAACAAAACTTATATGCAGGCAGTTCCTTATTTTGATCGATTAGACTATGTCGCTCCAATGAATCAGGAACATGCTTTCGCACTAGCTGTCGAAAAAATACTTAAAATAGATGTACCAATCAGAGCACAATATATAAGAGTTATATTTTGTGAGATTGGGAGAATCTTAAGTCATATTTTAAACGTTACAACTCAAGCTCTTGATGTAGGAGCGTTAACACCTTCTCTTTGGGGTTTTGAGGAAAGGGAAACTCTAATGACATTTTATGAGAGAGCTTCAGGCTCAAGACTTCATGCAAATTATTTTAGAGCAGGAGGAGTTCATCAAGATTTGCCAAAAGGTTTAGAAGAAGATATTGCAAAATTTTGTGAAACGTTTCCAAAAATAATTAACGATTTAGAAACTCTATTAACTGATAATAGAATTTTTAAACAACGAAATGTCGATATAGGAGTAGTCACAAAAGAAGATGCCTTAGATTATTCTTTTTCAGGAGTTATGATTAGAGGCTCAGGTGTTCCATGGGATTTAAGAAAATCTCAACCTTATGATTGCTATGAAAGTTTAGACTTTAAAATTCCGGTTGGAAAAAATGGAGATTGTTACGATAGATATTTATGCAGAATTGAAGAAATGAAAGAAAGTGTTTCAATTATCAAACAATGTCTAGCTAAAATGGAAAAGGGTCCAATTAAATCATTAGATGGTAAGATTAGCCCTCCACCTAAAGCAGAAATCAAACAATCAATGGAAGCTTTAATACATCATTTTAAACTTTTTACAGAGGGATACAGAGTTCCAAAAGATGAAATTTATACAGCTGTTGAGGCACCAAAGGGAGAATTTGGTGTTTATTTAATATCAGATGGATCGAGTAAACCTTACAAATGCAAAATAAGAGCACCAGGTTTTTCACATTTACAATCAATGGATTATCTAATTAAAGGTCATATGTTAGCTGATGTTCCTGCGGTATTAGGTTCTTTAGATATTGTTTTTGGTGAGGTAGATAGATGAGTTTAAGAAGACCAGCAAAAGATCAGCCTGAAAGTTTTGAATTTAACACTTCGTCATTAGAAGCAGCAAATGTTATCGTTGCAAAATACCCTAAAGGTAAACAACAAAGTGCTGTAATGGCCTTACTTTATATTGCTCAAAAACAAAATAACAATTGGATACCATTAGCTGCAATGAAGTACATCGCTAAGTTTTTAGATATGCCTTATATTAAAGTTTATGAAGTAGCTACTTTTTATACAATGTACAATTTAGCTCCTGTAGGCAAATACTTTGTTCAAGTATGCACCACAACACCATGTATGATAAGAGGTGCAAATCAATTAGTTGAGGCCTGTAAAGAAAAAATTTCTGAAAACGAATGTGAATTATCAAATGATAAAAGCTGTTCTTGGATGGAAGTTGAATGTTTGGGTGCATGTGTCAATGCTCCAATGATGCAAATTAATGATGACTATTATGAAGATTTAGATAAACAAAAAACTTTAGATATTTTAGATAAAATTTTAAATGGAGAAACTCCAAAACCTGGTTCATATAGAGGAAGAGTTAATAATGAACCAGAAAATAACAGGAAAACCTTAATGGATTTAAAAAATGCTTAAAGATCAAGATAGAATTTTTCAAAATTTATATAATGATAAAGGCTCAGATGTAACTTCGTCACAAGAGAGAGGTGATTGGGTAAATACAAAAGAAATTACTGACAAAGGAAGAGATTGGATAATTAATGAAATTAAAGAATCTCAATTAAGGGGTCGAGGTGGAGCAGGATTTCCAACTGGTTTAAAATGGTCATTTGCTCCAAAAGAAGTTGGATCTAGACCACATTACCTGGTTATTAATGGCGATGAGTCTGAACCAGGAACTTGTAAAGATAGAGATATTTTAAGATTTGAACCTCACAAGTTAATAGAAGGTTGTTTGATTGCATCTTATGCAGTTCAAGCACATGTCTGTTACATTTATATAAGAGGTGAATATTTTGTTGATGGTCAAAAACTTCAAGCAGCAATTGATGAAGCTTATGAAAAAAAACTATTAGGTAAAAATGCAGCTGGTACAGGATGGGATTTAGATATTTATATTCATTACGGAGCTGGTGCATATATTTGTGGTGAAGAGACTGCATTGCTTGAAAGTTTAGAAGGTAAAAAAGGCCAACCTAGATTAAAACCACCTTTCCCAGCTTTGATAGGTCTATATGGATGTCCTACAATAATTAATAATGTTGAAACAATTGCAGTGGTTCCAACTATTTTAAGAAGAGGAGCTAAATGGTTTGCTTCTTTAGGAAGAGAAAAAAATACTGGAACTAAGATTTTCTGCATTTCTGGAAATGTAAACAATCCTTGTAACGTTGAAGAAGAAATGAGTATTCCTTTAAAAGAATTAATAGAAGTTCATGCTGGTGGCGTAGTTGGTGGATGGGAAAATTTACAGGCTGTAATACCTGGAGGTTCTTCAATGCCATTAATACCTAAAGAAAGATGTGAAACTTTAAAAATGGACTTTGATGCTTGTGTTGAAGAAAAAAGTGGACTTGGTACAGCAGGTATAGTCGTAATTAATAAAGATCAAGACATAATTAAATGCATGGCAAGGATAGCAAGATTTTACAAACATGAGAGCTGTGGACAATGTACACCTTGTAGAGAAGGTTCTGGATGGATGTGGAGAATGCTTGAGAGAATGGCAAAAGGTGATGCAACCAAAGATGAAGTAGATATGTTAGGCGATGTTACAAACCAAATTGCAGGACATACTATTTGTGCTTTTGGTGAAGGTTCGTCTTGGCCAGTTCAAGGATTGCTTAGACACTTTAAAAAAGAAATTGTGAAAAGAAACAATTTGGATCCTATTGTTCAAAAGAAAAACAATATTCCATATTTAGTAGATCAACATTTATTGGATAAAAAAAATGCTTAAATTAAAAGTAAATGAAATTGAAGTAGAAGTCGAAGAGGGATTAACAGTACTTCAAGCTTGTGAAAAAGCTGGAGTTGAAATACCAAGATTTTGTTACCATGAAAAATTATCGATAGCGGGTAACTGCAGAATGTGTTTAGTTGAAATGGAAAAATCTCCTAAACCAATTGCTTCATGCGCTATGCCAGCTGCTGAGGGCATGAATATTAAAACAAATACTGCTCTTGTTGAAAAAGCTCGTAAAGGAGTAATGGAATTTTTATTAGCTAACCATCCCCTAGATTGCCCAGTATGTGATCAAGGTGGTGAATGTGATCTTCAGGATCAATCAATGTACTACGGAGTAGATAAATCAAGATTTAAAGAAAATAAAAGAGCTGTTCCTGAAAAAAATATGGGACCATTGATTAAAACTCAAATGACAAGATGTATTCACTGTACGAGATGTGTGAGATTTGCAACGGAAGTTGCTGGAGTTCCAGAGCTTGGTGCTATTGGAAGAGGTGAAGATATGCAAATTACAACTTACCTAGAACAATCAATGCAATCTGAATTGTCTGCAAACGTTGTAGATTTATGTCCAGTAGGAGCCCTAACATCAAAACCTTATGTATTTGAAGCTAGACCATGGGAACTAAAAAAAACAGAAACAATTGATGTAATGGATGCAATTGGATCAAATGTAAGAGTAGATACATATGATTGGGAAGTGAAAAGAGTACTTCCAATTATTAATGAGGATATCAATGAAGAATGGATCTCAGACAAAACAAGATATGCTTGTGATGGTCTTCTACATCAAAGATTAGATACTCCATTTATCAAATACAACGGCAAATTTGAAAAGGCTTCATGGGATGAGGTGTATAAAATAATTAAATCTAAATTTGAAAACACATCAAAAGAAAAAATATGTGGTTTTGTTGGTGATTTAACCAATATGGAGACTGGTTATATTTTTAAAGAATTTTTTGATCGAACAATTGATAGTAAAAATTATGATTCAAGATCTGATAACCGATTTATTAATACTTCAAAAAGAGAAAACTATTTATTTAATTCTTCAATAAATGGTATTGAAGAAGCAGATTTAATTTTTATAGCGGGTGCAAATCCAAGATATGAAGCAACTATTTTAAATGCTAGAATTAGAAAAGCTTACTTAAACAATAATACAAAAATTATTTCACTTAATGATGTTGGTGATTTAACCTATCCTTATCAAAGTTTAGATGGTCAAACTCAAACTTTAAATAATATTCTTGAAGGAAATCATGACGTATCTAAAGAAATTATTAATTCAAAAAAACCAATAATCATTATTGGTGAGTCTCTACTTAGATTAAAGTCTTCAGAATTTTTATTTAACAAAACTAAAGAATTTTTATTAAAAAATAATAAAATTTCAGATGAATGGAACTCTTTAAATATTTTATCAACTGATGCAGCAACTGTAGGAAATATTGATCTTGGAATAATTAATAATGAAAATAACTTAATAAGTGATTTTAAAGAACATAAATTTGATATTGTTTATCTTCTAGGTCAAGACAATTTAGAATTTGATAAAAAAGATGAATTCATAATTTATCAAGGTAGCCATGGCGATAAAGGTGCTGAGTCTGCTGATATTATTTTACCGGGCGCTGCTTATACTGAACAAGACGGATACTTTACTAATTTAGAGGGAAAAATTCAAAAAGCCTTCAAAGCATCTTATCCACCAGGTGAAGCAAAAGAAGATTGGCAAATAATTAATGAACTAGCTGAATTTATGAATAATAGAAAATTATTTAATGACAAAGATGAGTTGGAAAGCAGTATGTTTAACTATTTAAATTTACAAAAAGAAAAACAAGTAAATGAGATAAATAAATCTACTAATGAATTTAAAAATGAAAATTTAACAATCAATGTAAAAGACTATTATTTTTCAAATGTAATTGCTAGATCATCAAAAACGATGGTTGAATGCAATAACTCTAAATTAAATTTAAAATCAACAGGTACAGAAGGTTAATATGGAATACTTGAGTATAGTTTTTCAAGAAGTTTATAAGATTTTATTCTTACTAGTTCCTGTCCTTGTTTCTGTAGCAATGATAGTTTGGCTTGATAGAAGAGTTTGGGCTTTTGTTCAAAAAAGACAAGGGCCTAATGTAGTTGGTCCGTTCGGTTTATTACAATCTTTAGCTGATGCTTTAAAATATATATTTAAAGAAATCATTATTCCATCTAGTTCAAATAAAGTGATTTTTATACTGGCTCCTATAGTCACGATGACTTTAGCTTTAATCGCTTGGGCTGTAATTCCATTTAGCGCAACTCAGGTTTTGGCAGATATCAATGTTGGAATTCTTTACTTATTTGCTGTTTCTTCACTAGGTGTTTATGGAATAATAATGGGAGGCTGGGCATCCAATTCTAAATATCCTTTTCTAGGAGCAATTCGTTCAGCTGCTCAAATGGTATCTTATGAGGTTTCAATTGGGGTAATAATTATCAATGTTTTACTTTGTGTTGGTTCCCTGAATTTAAACGACATCGTTATTGCTCAACAAAATATGTGGTTTGTAATTCCATTATTTCCAATGTTTGTAATATTTTTTATTTCTGCTTTAGCAGAAACTAACAGGCCTCCGTTTGATTTACCTGAAGCAGAAGCTGAGTTGGTTGCCGGTTATCAAACAGAATATTCAGGAATGATGTATGCAATGTTTTGGTTGGGTGAGTATGCAAATATTTTATTGATGTGTGCAATGGGAGCGATATTATTTTTAGGTGGGTGGATGTCTCCAATTGACGTTTATCCATTTACGTTAATACCAGGTGCAATATGGTTAATATTAAAAATTCTTCTTTTATTCATTCTTTTTGCTTTAGTTAAGGCGATAGTACCTAGATATAGATATGATCAATTAATGAGACTTGGTTGGAAAGTTTTTCTTCCTCTTTCTTTAATTTGGGTGGTATTAACAGCTAGCTATTTGTTTTATTTTAACCTTTTACCTGTGAATTAATAATGAAGATTTCAAGATTTTTTAAAACTATATTGATGACAGACTTCATTGGGGGTTTGTTGATTGCTATAAAAGAATTATTTAAATCAAAAAAAACAATTAATTACCCATTTGAAAAAGGAAAAATTAGTCCTCGTTTTAGAGGTGAGCATGCTTTGAGAAGGTATCCAAATGGAGAAGAAAGATGTATTGCTTGTAAATTATGTGAAGCAGTTTGCCCAGCACAGGCAATAACAATCGAGTCAGCTGAAAGAGAGGATGGAAGTAGAAAAACAACTCGTTACGATATTGATATGATGAAGTGCATTTATTGTGGTTTATGTGAAGAAGCTTGTCCAGTAGATGCAATAGTACAAGGTCCAAATTTTGAGTTTTCAACTGAAACAAGAGAAGAACTTTATTACACAAAAGAAAAATTATTAGATAATGGTGATAGATGGGAGAATGTTTTGGAGGCTAATATTAAAGCTGACAATATCCATAGATAAAAATGATTGCACACGCTATTTTCTTTTATACATTTTCTTTAATTGCTGTTGTTTCAGCTATAATGGTAACCGCTTCTAAAAATACTGTTCACTCAGTATTTTTCTTAATTCTTGATTTCATAAGTATCTCATGTCTTTTTATAATGATTGGTGCTGAATTTTTGGGGATGATAATGCTAATTGTTTATGTTGGTGCTGTAGCAGTTTTATTTTTGTTTGTTGTTATGATGTTAAACGTAGCCCAACAAAAAAATCAATGGTTTGCAGGTCAATCAACCTCTAAACATATCCCAGTTGGTTTAATTATAAGTACTTTAATTTTCTTTGAAATTATAATTGTGATAGGTGGCTGGAAATATAAACCAGAAATTTTTGATATTAACAATTCATTTGCTAATACAAGTTTAAGCAACACACATTCATTGGGTCAAATTTTATACACTGATTATATTCATGTGTTTCAAATAAGTGGAATCATCCTATTAGTAGCTATGGTTGGTGCTATTGTATTAACATTTAGACAAAGATCAGGTCTTAAAAGACAAAGTTATATCAAGCAAATTTCTAGAGAAAGAGCCGAAGGTGTTGAGGTGCTAGAAGTTCAGAGCAATAAAGGAGTTAAAATAGATGATTGATATAGGTTTAGGACATTATTTGACTTTAGGTGCTGTTATTTTTTCAATTGGAGTAATTGGTATTTTTCTTAATAGAAAGAACATCATTGTTATATTAATGAGTATTGAATTGATATTGCTTGCTGTAAATATCAATTTAGTAGCTTTTTCTATTTATTTGGGAGATTTGGCAGGACAAGTCTTTACTTTATTTATTCTAACTGTTGCAGCAGCAGAAGCAGCCATAGGATTAGCAATAATTGTAGTGTATTTCAGAAACTCTGGAACAATACGAGTTGAAGAAATAGATAAGCTGAAAGGATAATCATGGAACTATCAATTATATTTCTTCCACTTATTGCTTCAATTGTATCAGGTTTTTTTGGAAGATATATCGGTGATAGAAATTCTGAAATAGTAACAAGTGCTTTAGTTTCAATTTCTGCACTCTTATCAATTCATGTTCTTTA
The DNA here is from genome assembly GCA_902596785.1 of uncultured Pelagibacteraceae bacterium. GTDB lineage: Bacteria > Pseudomonadota > Alphaproteobacteria > Pelagibacterales > Pelagibacteraceae > Pelagibacter. The sequence goes on from CACJVG010000006.1 coordinate 37,876, forward strand.
TCAAGTAATTGTAAATCAATATGAGGAAAATATTGTTATAGCTACCTGGATAAGTTCAGGGTCCCTTGATGTAAATTGGTCAATGTTAATTGATCCTTTATCAGCAGTTATGTTAGTAGTTGTAACTTCCGTATCTGCTTTAGTGCACATTTATTCAATTGGTTATATGTCTCATGATCCTCATAAGCCAAGATTCATGGCTTATTTATCGTTATTCACTTTTGCAATGTTGATGCTTGTAACATCAGACAATTTTATTCAACTATTTTTCGGTTGGGAAGGTGTTGGTCTTTGTTCTTACTTCCTAATTGGTTTTTGGTTTAAAAAAGAGAGTGCAAATGCTGCAGCCATAAAAGCATTTGTTGTAAACAGAGTAGGTGACTTTGGTTTTGCTTTGGGTATTTTTTTAATATTCTATTTATTTGGAACAGTTAATTACTCGGAAGTTTTTCAACAAATTCCAACAATTGTAGATAAAAATTTATCCTTTTTAGGTTTTGAAGTTAAAGCAATAGATTTAGTTTGTTTGCTTTTATTTATAGGGGCAATGGGTAAATCTGCACAGATATTATTACATACTTGGCTACCTGATGCTATGGAAGGTCCAACCCCAGTTTCTGCATTGATTCACGCGGCAACGATGGTAACAGCTGGTGTTTTCTTAGTAGTAAGATGCTCTCCAATTTACGAATATTCACCATTAATACTAAATTTTATAACTATCGTTGGAATGACTACAGCATTCTTTGCAGCAACGGTTGCTCTGGTTCAAACAGATATAAAAAAAATTATTGCTTACTCTACGTGTAGCCAACTTGGCTATATGTTTTTTGCAGCTGGAGTAGGTGCATATAATGTTGCTATGTTTCACTTATTTACTCACGCATTTTTTAAAGCTTTATTATTTTTAGGATCTGGTTCAGTAATCCACGCATTTAAGGATGAGCAAAATATTAACAACATGGGAGGTGTGTGGAAAAAGCTACCATATACCTATGCTTTAATGATAATAGGAACACTCGCTTTAACTGGTTTTCCATTTTTATCAGGATTTTATTCTAAAGACGCAATTATAGAATTTGCGTATTTAAAAGGTAATACGACTGGTTATTATGCAGCTGGGATTGGAATAATTACAGCATTTTTAACATCTATTTATTCATGGAGATTGATATTTAAAACTTTCCATGGAGAGTACAATAATAAAGAGATTAAGATAGATGAAACACATGAGTCACCATTAGTTATGCTTGTTCCTTTATTTATTCTTTCAATAGGGGCTGTGTTTGCTGGTTTTCTATTTAAAGAACTATTTATTGGTCATGGTGAGAATTTATTCTGGGCAGAATCTATTAAGTTTTTAGAGCCTTTAAGCACAGAACATCCGCCTTTATGGTTTTTACTTTTAACACCATGTTTGGTTTTATTATCTATTCCAATTGCTTACTACTTATTTGTTAAGAACAAAGAATTACCTAATTCAATAGCGTCAATGAACAAACCTTTGTATAATTTTTTAGTAAATAAATGGTACTTTGATGAGTTATATGATGTGTTGTTTGTTAAATCTTCAAAAAAACTAGGTTTATTTTTATGGAAATTTTGTGATGGAACCATAATTGATGGTTTTGGTCCCGATGGTATTTCCTCTTTCATAAAAAAATGTTCAATTAAAGCAACTAAATTTCAAAGTGGTTATATTTATCAATATGCATTTGTAATGTTATTAGGTTTCTCTGCTTTTCTAACCTTTTTAATAGTTAAATAATGAATTTTCCCATTCTTTCATCTTTAATATTATTGCCAACAGTCGGCGCTTTATTTTTATTTTTTACCAAAGATAAAGAAGGAAATAATTCAACTGCTAAATATGTTGCTTTATTCACGACAATAGTAAATTTTTTAATTTCTATTTATCTGTGGATTTCTTTTGACCAATCAACTTCTAATTTTCAATTTGTAGAAGATAGAACATGGATTGAAGGTTTTATTAATTATAAGGTTGGTGTTGATGGTATTTCAATTTTATTTATTATTTTAACTACGTTCATAACTCCGTTATGCATTATATCTGTAAATAATTCTGTCAAAAATAGATTAAGAGATTTTTTAATTGCGATCCTAATCATGGAAAGTTTCATGATTGGTGTTTTTTGTGCACTTGATTTAGTTGTATTCTATTTATTTTTTGAAGCAGGATTAATTCCAATGTTTTTAATTATCGGAATTTGGGGTGGACCAAAAAGAGTTTATTCAGCATTTAAATTCTTTTTATATACATTACTAGGTTCTGTTTTAATGTTAGTTGCAATAATTTCTATTTATTGGATTTCAGGTACAACAGATGTTATTCAGCTTTATGAACTTGGTGTAGATGCTAAATATCAAAATCTTTTATGGTTAGCATTCTTTAGCTCTTTCGCAGTTAAAACTCCTATGTGGCCAGTACATACTTGGTTGCCAGATGCTCACGTTGAAGCTCCAACTGCAGGATCTGTATTGTTAGCAGCGATCTTATTAAAGATGGCAGGTTATGGTTTTATCAGATTTTCTCTAGGTTTATTTCCTGTTGCTTCAGAAGTTTTTACACCCTTAATTTACACTTTAAGCGTTATAGCAATTATATTCACTTCTTTAATTGCTTTAATGCAGGAGGATATGAAAAAATTAATAGCTTACTCTTCTGTTGCCCACATGGGATTTGTGACATTAGGAATATTTACTCTTCAACAACAAGGAATTGAAGGAAGTATTATTCAAATGATTAGCCATGGTTTAGTTTCAGCTGCACTTTTCTTATGTGTTGGTGTTGTCTACGATCGGATGCATTCAAGGATGATAAATTCGTATGGAGGAATAGTTACAATAATACCCAAATATTCAATTTTATTTATGTTGTTTACGTTGGCAGCATTGGGATTGCCAGGGACAAGTGGATTTATAGGAGAATTTTTAATTTTAATGGGTGCTTTTAAGGATAATTTCCTAGTAGCTGTAATTGCTAGTTTAGGAGTAATACTTGGAGCTGCATATATGCTTTGGTTGTACAAAAGAGTTGTTTTTGGAAAGTTAGTTAACGAAGACCTTAAGAAGATGTTTGATTTAAATAGATCGGAATATCTGATTTTATTTTGTCTAGCAGTTCCAACTTTATTCTTCGGATTTTATCCGGATCCGTTGATAAATACTATAGAAGTTTCTGTGACCGATCTAATTAATATGCATAACACAAATATAGCTAGTAAATAATATGGAAAATTTAAATTTAGTATTGCCTGAAATATTTATTTCACTTTCAATAATGTTTTTACTTGTTTTGGGTGTTTTTAAAAAAAATAGTTCAAAAATAACTTTCAATCTATCTTTGTTTGCAATTTTAATTACAGCAATAATAACAATAAACGAAACATTCTCGGTTAGTAGGGAAACTTTATTTAATGAGAGTGTTGTGATTGACAGTATGTCCTCACTAATGAAAATTATAACTTTAATTGGAGGTTTTTTAGTTTTAGTTATTTCATCAAGCTATTTAAAAACATTTAAAATTTACAATATCGAATACCCAATTCTTATTTTGAGCTCTATTCTTGGCATGATGGTGATGATTAGTTCAAATGATTTAATTGTTTTTTATATGGGCTTAGAATTACAATCACTAGCTCTTTACGTGCTAGCAACATATAATAGAGATCAACTAAAATCATCCGAAGCTGGTTTAAAATATTTTGTTTTGAGTGCACTATCTTCAGGATTATTATTATATGGATGTTCTTTAGTTTATGGTTTTTCAGGCTCAACCAATTTTGATGTAATATCAAATCAATTAAATTCTAATGAATATGTTTTAACATTTGGAATTGTATTTATCTTAGTTGGTTTAGCATTTAAAATTTCTGCAGTTCCATTTCATATGTGGGCACCTGATGTTTATGAAGGGTCGCCAACAACTGTAACTTTATTTTTTACAATGGTGCCAAAGATCGCCGCTTTAACTGTATTTATAAGATTTTTATATGTTCCTTTCCTAAATTTAATTGATCAATGGCAAATGATAATAATTTTCTTATCAATAGCTTCTATGGTTTTTGGAGCTGTTGCAGCAATAGGGCAAACTAATATTAAAAGATTAATTGCTTATAGTTCCATTGGACATATTGGTTACACTTTGGCAGGACTAGCCACAGCATCGAATGAAGGAATTCAAAGTTCTATAATTTATATTTCAATTTACGTAGTAATGAATTTAGCTCTTTTCTCTTGTTTATTGATGTTAAGAAGAAAGGATCAATATTATGAGGATATTGAGGATCTCTCAGGATTATCAAAAAACCATCCACTATTATCTCTATGTTTGCTTGTAATACTCTTTTCTTTAGCAGGTATTCCGCCTTTAGCAGGTTTCTTTGCTAAGTTTTATGTTTTTAAAGCTGTATTAGAACAATCAATGTTTTTCTTAGCTATAGTAGGATTGTTATCTACAGTAGTTGCAGCTTTTTATTATTTAAGAATTATAAAAATAATTTACTTTGATAAAGAAAAAGACAAATACGATACGGATCATAGCTTATGGTTAAAATTTTCACTTACAGTTTCAACGATATTAATTCTTTTATACTTCATATTCCCAAGTCAGTTAATAGAAGTTGTTTCAAGAATTAATATTATTTGATGAAATTAAAAAAATTTAAATTTAAAAAAGTTAAAAGTACAAATAATACTGCAATAAGAATTATTAAAGAAACTAAATACAACTTAGGTATGGTTGTTGCTGAAACACAAGTAAATGGTAGAGGACAGTATGGAAGAAAATGGATATCATCAAAAGGAAATTTATTTATCTCTTTTTTCAATGAACTAAATAAAACAAAACTTACGATTAGTGCTATAACAAAAATCAATTGTCTTTTAGTCAAAAAATTACTCTCGTCATTTACAAGTAAAAAAATTTTATTTAAAAAACCAAATGACTTATTAATTGATAAAAAAAAAATTAGTGGCATTTTACAAGAAGTCATATTTGTAAGAGATAAAAAATTTTTAATTACTGGTATAGGCATAAATATTAAAAAAAATCCAATTATAAAGAATTATCCTGCCACAAACTTGCAAGAGGTAAGTAAAAAAAGTATTAGTAAATTAATTGTAGAAAATAAACTAAAACAACTTTTTGAAAAAAATTTATCTAAACTTTATAAAATTTAATAATGTATATTCTTGGTGATATTGGTAATACGGAAACAAAAATATGTATTGTTTCAAAAAAAAATAAAATTTCAAAAAAAATTAATTTTTTATCAAAATCTGTAACCAAAAAGCAGCTCAATAGTTTGTTTAAAAAAAATAAAATTCAATTAAATAAAATTGAAAAAATACTATTTTGTAGTGTTGTTCCAAAAACATTTTCTATTATAAATAAATTTTTATCGAAAGAAGTTAAAGTAAAATGCTATGAGGTAAAAAAATTAAATTTAAAATCACTTATAAAAATTAAAGTAGATTATAAACAGGTAGGCTCAGATAGAATTACTAATGCTATAAGTTTAATGAACAATAAAAATAATTTTATAATTTTAGACTTTGGTACAGCAACAACTTTTGATGTACTGATTAAAAATACTTATTATGGAGGAATTATTGCCCCTGGTGTGAGATTATCCCTTAATACCTTGTCTGACAAAGCAACTTTGATTCCAAAAATAGATTTAAAAAGGATTAATAAAGTCATTGGCAACAATACAATCTCAGCTGTTAGATCGGGCTTTTTTTGGGGTTATGCAGGTTTAATTGACAATATTATTAATTTAATTAAGAAAGAGACCAGAAAATCTTTTAAAGTAATTATTACTGGTGGATTTTCAAATTTATTTAAAAACTCAATAAAAACGAAAGCAAGTCACAACCAAGATATTACAATTAAAGGCTTAATAAAGATTTCAAAATTAATTTAATTATATGAAAGATGAACTATTATTTTGTCCCTTAGGCGGATCAGGAGAAATAGGCATGAACATGAATTTGTTCGGCTATGGAAAGCCTAGTGATCATAAATGGATTATGGTCGACATAGGGGTAACGTTTGCAGATGATACTATTCCAGGTGTTGATTTAATTTATCCAGATCCTGGATTTATAGTAGAAAGAAAAGATAATTTATTAGGAATAGTTTTAACACACGCTCACGAGGATCATATTGGTGCAATTGCTCATTTATGGCCAAAACTACAATGTAAAATTTTTGCAACTCCTTTTACAGCTGTATTAATTCGAGAAAAATTTAGAGAAAAACAAATCGACATAACCAATGATTTACAAATTGTTGAGTTAAATGGAAAGGTTTCTTTAGACCCATTTGAAATTGAATACATTACTTTAACGCATTCTATATTAGAACCAAACGGACTTAGAATAAAAACTCCTGTAGGAGTAATTTTGCATACCGGAGATTGGAAGGTAGATCCAAATCCTTTGATTGGAGACAATATAAATGAAAAAAGATTAAAGGAAATTGGTGAAGAAGGCGTGCTAGCAATGATTTGCGACTCAACAAATGTTTTTAGCGCTGGTAGATCGGGTTCAGAATTAGATGTAAGAAAAAATATGTTAAACGTTATGTCTCGATTAAAAAAAAGAATTATCATAACGTCTTTTGCTTCAAACGTGGCTAGAATGGAGACAGCTTTTTATTGTGCAGAACAAACAGGAAGACAAATCTCTTTAGTTGGTAGATCAATGCATCGTATATATAAAGCTGCACGTCAATGTGGATATTTACAAAATACAATTGAGCCAATTGATCCAAGAGAAGCTAAAAATTTTTCAAGAGAAAAAATTGTGTATTTATGTACCGGAAGCCAGGGAGAACCAATGGGCGCAATGATGAGAATTTCTAGCTATGTTCACCCAGATGTTTTTATTGAAAAAGGTGATGCAGTCATTTTTTCTTCAAAAATCATACCTGGTAATGAAAAAAAACTTTATAAACTTCACAACCAACTTGTTAAGGACGGAATAGAAGTAATATCAGAAGAAACCGAGTTTGTTCATGTTTCCGGGCATCCAAATAGAGAAGACCTTAAAGAGATGTATCAATGGGTAAAACCTAGATGTGTAATACCTGTACACGGTGAACATAGGCACATGATAGAACACATTAATTTTGCAAAAGAAATGCAAGTGCCACATCCAGTTCAAGTCGAAAATGGTGATATTGTTAAGTTATATCCAGGTGAAATACCTGAAGTATATGACAAGGCCCCGAGCGGCAGACTTTATTTAGATGGCAGTGTAAGCGTTGATCCAGATT
>CACJVG010000007.1 GCA_902596785.1 uncultured Pelagibacteraceae bacterium
CTAAGCTATATCTGTCACAAACCATTTTAGCGTTTCCAAGATCTTTAATCACTTCTAATGATTTACCCATAGAAAGAATTTCAACACCTGGAATACTTTCTATACGTTGTGAAAATTCTAACAGATCTTTAACATTATAATCAATTTCATATCTTAAAGAGTAGGGAAGAGTTCTTTCTTCTTTAACTATTTTAGCTCCCATTTCAGTCAGAGTTTCGTCTACAATTTTTTTTCTTTCATCGTAAACAGATACATCCTCCATAACTGATGAGCTTCCTTCTCCAACGTTTTCTCCAACTTTAAAACGCATGATGAAATTTTTACCATCAGTATCGCCATATAAAGCATACCCTGTCGAATCTTCTCCTCTATGTTTTAATGCTTGAAGCATACCTTGCAATTCACTTCCAACATTTGAAGATTTCCCTCTATGAATTAAACCTGCTATTCCACACATATATTTATACCCTTTCTATCTATTTCTGTGACCTACGGTAGACAATCCAGATAAGTATCCAGATCCCATTGTGTTGTTGCACCAAGAAATCTTTCCCACTCATCGTTTTTGTACCAATGGAAAACTTTATACATTTCATCTGGCATTGCAGATTTGATTACTTCATCCTCTGCAAGCCTATCCAAAGCTTCACCTAAACTTAATGGAAGTTTTTTAACATCTTTACCAGCTTTCTGAGCTTCATAAATATTTCTAGATTCTGGAGCAGCTGGTTTCATTTTCTTACTTATACCTTCATCACAAGCTTTTAATAAGGCAGCACCTAATAGATAAGGATTGTGCATAGAGTCTACTGATCTATATTCAAATCTTCCTGGAGCAGAAACTCTTAAACCACAAGTTCTATTTTGATATCCCCAGTCTGCGTAAACAGGAGCCCAAAAACCTTGATCCCATAATCTTCTATAAGAATTTACAGTTGAAGATCCAAGAGCTGTCAATGCTGGTAAGTGCTTCATGATACCTGCAATTGATTGCAAACCAATTTTACCTGGTAATTGCATATCTTTTGTATCTGGCATGAAAGTATTAGTTCCACCTTCAACATAACTAAATACTTCTTCTACACCTGGTAGAGTTTTATTTCCAAGTTTGTTAACTTTTATTTTTCCACCTTTCCATAAAGACATGTTTGTATGACAACCACTAGCAGAAACACCCATAAATGGTTTTGTCATAAAGCAGGCAATTAAATTATGTTCTCTAGCAACTTGAGCACAAATTTGTCTGTAAGTAGATAATCTATCTGCATTTCTTAGAACATTATCGTAAGTCCAGTTTAATTCTAATTGACCTGGAGCATCTTCGTGATCTCCTTGAATCATATCAAGACCCATTGCTTTTGCGTACTCAATAACCTTCATAAATACTGGTCTTAATGACTCAAATTGATCAATGTGATAACAGAATGGTTTAGAAAAACCTTTACCTGTAGGTGTTCCATCCTCATTTTTTGTTAACCACATCATTTCAGGCTCAGTACCAACTCTTAATTCTAATCCATGTTTCTTTTTAAATTCATCCATGAAAATTCTTAGATTTCCTCTGCAGTCTGAAGTTAAATGACCGCCTGGATTTTTTCTTTCTTCTCTATTTCTAAAACAAGTTACAAATACTCTTCCAACTCTTTTATCCCATGGTAATTGAACAAAAGTTTCAGGATCAGGTATTCCAACAAGCTCCATAGCTTCTGGTCCGTATCCAATGTAATTATTATGACGATCTAAGAACAAGTTTGCTGTAGCACCATAAACTAATTGAAATCCTTTTTCAGCTGTTCTTTCCCAGTGATCTGCAGGTATACCTTTACCAACAACTCTACCTGTTACAGAAATGAATTGATAATAAATATAAGTGATGCCAAGTTCATTAATTTTTTCTCTAACTTTTTTAACTAATTTTGCTCTACCTGGCTGGTTAACGTGTTTCTCTAGATCTGTCATTTTCACCCCTCAATGAATTTAATTTATTCAAACGTAGCTGAAAAATTTATTTGTGTCTAGGCTTAGAGTCTAGCTCCAAGGAAACGGACTGTTCGAAGTAGGGTGAAGTTCACCCTTCTCGTAACGGTTGAATCTAAATGGTTTTAATAAATCACTTTCAGTACCAAGAATTTCTTTTGCAACAAGTTCTCCAACCCCAATCATTTTATAACCATGATTAGCATCTGCAATCATGTAAACGTTTTCAAAAAATCTATCAAAGATTGGAAACGAGTCTGGTGTCATACATCCAAGTCCGCCCGATGGTCCTTTTCTATATAAATCAGATTTACCCTCAAATCTTTTTTGACAATGCGCTAAAGCTGAACACCACATTTCACTAAATGCGTCTGTTGTTTGATATTCAGGTGACTCAATTCCATAAGGATCAACATTAACTTGATCAAAATGTTTTTTAACTATGTAAGGAGAAGTTCCCCCTTGTACACCTAATCCTTCAATGTCAGGTTTGTAATAAATTCCCCAAATTTTATCTGTTAATAATTTTTTTGTTTTGTCTGAATATAACGGAGCAGTCGAGTCTACATGAACCACAGGAGGTTGTTTTCCATCATTCGTTTTTAGAAAATCTGGCTCAACACCAATAACTCCTTCTTGTAGCATCCAGTATGTCCACATATCTGTTACATGCATTTTACCGTCTTTGCCTTTAATGTTAGCCGTTTTAGGTAACTCTAACATATTCCAAAAATCTCTCGCCCATGGACCTGCACCGATAACAACCTGTTCGCACTCAATTGTACCTTTGTCTGTCTCCACCCCTGTAACAGCTTGACTGTTACTTCCTCTTTTAAAACCTGTTACTTTTACACCTTTCATAACCTGAACACCGTTTGATGTAGATTTACTTTCAAGTGCTTTAATTGAATCTTTGTTAAATGCGTATCCACCTTTTTTTTCATGAAGTATTGAAGTGATGCCTTGTGCTTGCCAATCATCAAAAATATCTTTCATATAATTCGAACAATCTTTTTCACCTTCAATAAATACTGACTCATATCCGATTGCTTTTTGTTGCTCATAAATGCTTGCAACATCTTCATGCATTACTTCAGGTGAAATTTGTAAGTAGCCAACAGGGTTATATTTAAATGCTTTAGGATCACTCTCCCAAACTGAAACTGAGTGAGCCATAAGCTCCCTCATTGCTGGTTGGAAATAATTATTTCTTACAACACCACAAGCAATTCCGCTCGCACCAGCTGCAGTATCTTTTTTCTCTAATACAATTATGTCACCAGGGTTTTTATATGTTTCAGAAAGCTTCCAAGCAGTACTTAGACCGTGAATTCCACCACCGATTATAACTACTTTTGCTTTCGAAGGTAATGTCGTCATGTGAAAACACTATTTTTTGCAAATAGTAATTAATATAATTTTTTATAGAACTAAAAATTATATATATAATTTAGATATTTCGATTTTTGTGAAATTTATCGCTAATAACTTATATTTTTTAAGGTATCCAGGTATTCATTAAATTCTTTAATAAATGAATCACTAGGTATAATATTTTTTACCCTTTGGTCTGTTGATGTTTTTTCAAGACGAAAGAATCCTTTTTCACAAGCTTCAGTAATAATTAATGCAGATTTAGGTCTAGATGTTTTAAACAATTTAGTTTTAAGTTCCTCAACAGATAGTTTTTTATTTTCTTTATATGCAGACATTACTAATAACATCATATGATAGTGAGAAGGAGATTTTCTAAAAAAATAGTTACTAGCTGTATGCGACTGTCTCATTTGATCTTCCCAAAAATCTAATAACGTCTTTTTTTCTTTTGGCATTATTTTTAAGCTTTGACTCTTGATTTGGTTGGATCGTAGAATGGAAAACCAACAACTTTAGCGCCAATCCTTTTTTGATGACCATCAATTTTACCTATTTCAACTTCAGTACCGATTTCTGAGTATTGAACATCTATTCTGCAAAGAGCAATATTTTTATTCAAAGTGGAGGACAAGCATCCACTCGTAACTATACCAACCTGTGATCTTCCAATATGGACACAGTCGCCGTGGCCTGCTATTTCTTTTCCATTAAGTTCTAGGCCTACCAATTTCTTTTGTGGGTTAGCTTTTCTTTTAATTAATTCCTCTTTACCAATAAAATCTTCTTCTTTTGTTTTCAGTGGAACGGCAAAACCAATACCAGCTTCAAAAGGATCTTGCTCTCCATCAAACTCTGCGCCAAATAAAATTAAACCTGCCTCAATTCTTAGTTTGTCTAAGGCAGCAAACCCTGCTGGTATTAATCCATCATCTTTACCTGCTTCCATTAATTTATCCCAAACTTCTGGAGAATGTTTTGGGTGACACCAAACTTCATAACCTAATTCACCAGTATAACCTGTTCTAGAAACAATTAATGGAATACCTTGAAGCTCTTCTATTCTACAAATTGTAAATCTAAACCAGCCCAACTCATCTATCGAAGGCTGTGTTGGTGGTGTAAAGATAATTTTTTTTAAAATTTCTCTACTTTTTGGACCTTGCAAAGATACATTACTTATTTGGTCAGTAGAGTTTTTAACAATAGCATTAAAATTCTTTTTCTTTGCAATTTCTTTTAGCCATTCTCCACCATACTCATCTCCACATATCCATCTAAAACCTGTTTCGCTTAATCTTAAAAGAGTTCCATCATCGAACATCATTCCATTTTCGTAACACATTGCAGAATATACAACCTGCCCAACAGAAAGTTTTTTTATATTTCTTGTAAGAGTGTAGTTCATTAACTCTTCAGCATCAGGACCAATTATTTCAAATTTTCTTAGTGATGATAGATCAATTAATACAGCATCATTTCTGCAAGCATTGTACTCATTAACCAAACCATGTTTGGTGTAATCGTTTGGAAGCCAAAACCCTCTAGCATCAACAAAGTTTCTAGTTAATTTTGAAGTTCTTTCATAAAAGCCAGAATTTCTAGTAAGTTTATTTTCAGAGTCTGTTTTCATCCTAAAACCAAATGACTTTCTAAATTCTTTATTTTTATCGTAAGTTCTAACAAATATATTTGTAGGATTCCATGAATTACAAGGATCTATATCACTTGGACATGCAGTTGTTCCTATTGTTAAATCTTTTAAAGCCTTAAACATTACATAATCACCAGGCCTTGAATAAGATTCATCAGAAATAACAGAATTCAATCCTCCTGCAGAGGTATTAAAAAATAAATTAATTGCATGCCAGCCTTTCTGTTTCTGAACACCATATTTAGACATGCTTTCAGTTAAATTATCCGAGCAGTTTGGGTGACCAAAATACCCCGCATCTTCATAATATTTTGAAGTACATGCAAGATTAAAAGTATCGTGTTTACCAACAGTATCTCTTATTACTTCAACAAGTGGCTCATGATCTGTGTCATAAAATTTAGAGAACAAACCTGGTCCTGGGAAAGTATTACCCATGAATGTTCTCGTGGTTTGCCAGTCTAATCCTTTTTCAATTCCTTTTTCTAATTTTCTTGTATCGAAAGCCACAAAGTCAGAACATTGTCTGCCAGTTGGACTTATCACCTGAACATAATCTCCTTCTTTAACCTCATAAGATATTGAAGTTTCTTTATTTATATTTTCTTCGTAAACAGGTTCGAAAACAGGATCAGGAATTACATTTAATTCCTTATCATTAACAATTTTAGCTCTTTTAACAAATATAGTTAAATCAGTTGGTGGATTTTGTTTTGTAACGTCCATATCTTCGCCAGGTGCTGAAAATATTGCGTAACATTTATCTTTTGATTTTAATTTAATTTTTTCACCAGGTTCTGTGTCTAAATCAAATATAATTGATGATTTTGAATTAGAAATTTTTAAATTTCTTTTTTTTAATTGATAGTTAGTCGCTAAAATTGTTTCATCATTCCCATTAAGAATATTTCTTATAAAGTTTTTTTCATTGTTTGATTTAAGATTTAAAATTCCAAGATCTGAATTTCCATCTTTTCCAAAACAAATAATCTCACATATTTGATTTCCTTCATTATTGATTATTTCTACTTCATCATCAGGAAAAATCTGAAAACCAGTTAGACCACCACCATTAACAACATGTCTTTCAACTCCAGGTGGTAAAATATTCAAACCAGGATATTTGATATCTTTGCTTGTGCCTAACATTTTTTAAATTTAAGTGAGACCATAATATAATCAAAACGAGTTGACTATAACTTTAAATAGGAACATACTTTCAGTATTAATATATTAATAATAGAGGGGTATATATGAAAAAAATAATATCTTTACTATCTGCTCTAGTTATTTCTGTTGTAAGTTTTGCAGGAATTTCAAATGCTGATAGCAAAAAGCCCATCGTGATCCCAACACATAACTGGTCATCTCAAATTGTAATGGCTTATGTTATTGGTGGAATTTTCGAAAGTATGGGTAATAACGTAAAATACGTAAACGCTGACTCACAAGCAGTTTATGAGTCAATTAGAATTGGAGATGTAACTATATCTCACGAGGTATGGGAATCTGCATTCGGTAAATCTTTTACTACTGCTTTAGATAAAGGTGGTTTATTAGATTGGGGTGATCATGAAGCAAGAACTCTTGAGGATATGGGATATCCAAACTGGGTTGCTGAAAAAGGATTATGCCCAGGACTACCAGATTGGACAGCTTTAAAAAATCCAGATTGTGCAAAAAACTTTACAACACCTGACTCTCCAGATGGAAAAGGAAGAATGTTGGAAGGTCCACAAACTTGGCATGGTGACTTAATTCCACAAAGGGTTGATGCACTAGGTTTAGGTGATTTATGGTGGGTTAAATTTGCTGGAAGTGCTGATGCACTTTGGGCAGAATTAGCTGCAGCTGAAAAAGAAGGAAGAGGAACAATTATATTCAACTGGACGCCTAACTTTACAGATGGTGCTGGTTTTACATTTATTGACTTTCCTCCATACACAGCTGGTTGCAGACCAGAAGATGGTGGAGATGGTAAATGTGGTTCTCCTGATGGATACTTGAAAAAAGCAGTTCATGAGGATTTCCCAAAAACTCATCCTGATGCAGCAGCAGCATTCAAAAAAATGTCATTCTCAACAAGTCAAATTGGTGCAATGGCAGCTTTAGTTGACATTGACAAAATGACTCACGAAGATGCAGCTAAAAAATGGTTAGCTGATAACAAGTCAGTTTGGCAAGCATTTACTAAATAAGGATTATAGTTAAAAATTAAAGATCTCCCCCAACTTCGTTGGGGGGGATTTTTTTTTAAATCAATATGTGTAAAATGTATCAATGAAAAAATACTCTCTTATAATATTTTTTAGTTTTTTGATCTGCTCATCAGTTTTAGCAAGAAGTACTGGCTGCAAGGAAGGTAACTGTGAAAATGGTTTTGGTAAATGGGTTTACACCGATAAAACTACTTATGAAGGGGAGTGGGTTAATACTAAAAAACAAGGTCAAGGAGTAGAGACTTGGCCAAATGGATATATTTATAAAGGAGAATTTAAAAATAGTGAATGGAGTGGAATTGGAACGTTAACATTTCCTGATGGCTCCACTTATGAAGGGGAGTGGGCTAATGGTTTTATGAATGGCCAAGGAACATTTACTTGGGCAGATGGAAAACAAAAATCAGGTACTTGGAAAAACGGTAAGTTACAAGAATAATGTCAAAAGAGAATTATATAAATAAAATAAAAGATTTACCTGAGTCTCTAAGGCAATTTATTGGCCTTATATTTATTACTCTAATAGTAATTGTATTTTTTAGTATTTTAAATGGAATTTTTGGACAAGGTGATGATTTGGTAAAAAGAATGAAGCTAGAGGAAGAGAGAATTGCTGAAGAAAAAAAACTTAGTGAACTAATATCTAAATTACCTTCTGGTATATTGGTCTCATTTGATGGCACAGATCATTATAAACTGACTGATGAGGTATATGAGCAAGTATGTAAGGCTACTAAACTAATTCCACAAAGAGCAATAATGGGTGCTAATTTTTTAAATTTTAGAGCACATGAGCTTTATACAATTAATGGAAATAAAATTGATGAGACTTTTGTTAAATGGGATGAAGAAAAAAGTAAATGTTTTGCGGGTTTTACAGTTAGTGGAAATAATGTAGGCGTTGATGAAAGTATTACTATAAGCGGAGAAGCTTTAAGTTTTTTAAGTACTGGAATTGATACAAGGGTTTATTTTATTAAAAATTTTTAATGAGGAAAGGCAACAATTATTAACATTTTAATTTTATAGAATTTAATATAACTTTAAAACAAATTATGTCTGAGACTGTAATCAAATGCGAGTCGGTTTATAAAATTTTTGGTGAAAACGCCAAAAAAATGCTTGAAGAATCTAACGGCCATGTTGATGCAAAAACCTTTCAGGAAAAAGGATGTATAGTTGGTGTTAATAATGCTTCTTTTGAGGTTGCAAAAGGGGAAATGTTAGTAGTAATGGGTTTATCTGGTTCAGGTAAATCAACACTTCTTAGATGTATTTCAAGATTAACGGATGCTACTGGTGGAAAAATTTTTATCGAAGGTCAAGACTTATTAGAATTAAATAATAAAGAGCTTATTGAGCTTAGAAGAAATAAAATGGGAATGGTTTTTCAAAGCTTTGCTTTGTTACCTCATAAAACAGTTGTCGAAAATATTGCTTTTCCGCTTCAAATAAAAGGCACTAATACTGAAGAGAGTATTAGTAGAGCAATGGAAATGGTAAAACTAGTTGGACTAGATGGAAGAGAGAATTATTTTCCAAGAGAACTTTCAGGTGGACAACAACAGAGGGTAGGAATCGCAAGGTCATTAGCAGTAGAGCCTGATATATGGTTTTTAGATGAACCTTTTTCTGCATTAGATCCATTGATTAGAAAAGAAATGCAAGATGAGTTTTTAAGACTTCAGGAAAAATTACAGAAAACCATCATGTTCATCACTCATGATTTTGATGAGGCATTAAAGTTAGCTGATCGAATAGCAATCATGAAAGATGGTATAATTGAACAATTAGATACGCCAGCCAATATCGTACTAAATCCAGCAACTGAATATGTAAGAAAGTTTACTGAAGAAGTACCGAGAGAGAAGGTTTTGATTATTGAGGATGTAATGGATGCTCCAAGTAAAGATAATTTAGGAGATTTAAAAGTATCAAAAGATGAAATTATAGAAAATGTTGCAGAAAAAATACTTACTCAAGAAAAATTAGTAGGAGTAGTTGACTCAAATAATAATATTGTAGGATCAATTAAACCTTCAAAAATAATAGATACAGTTTTTGGAGGAAGAAAAAACGGTAGTTAAAATATGGAGTATTTAAAAAAATATCCAAAATTATTTCAATGGTTATTTTTATTAATTGTATTTTTTGCTTTATGTTTTGCAATTGATGTTCCTGAAACTTATAAATTTATAAGAGGCCAGGCTGAATTTGTTAAAGATCCAAACCAAAGTGTTTACTTTTTTCTAGGTAAAGAGGTTAGGTATTATGCCTTTGATGTATTTTGGAGATTGCCTCCACTTCTAGGATGGCTGCCTATTTGGATAAACGACTCTTTATTTTTCTTAATGAATGAATGGATGCCAATGGAGTTTTGGAACGAAGATACTCAAGAATTTAAAACTCGACCATTATTATTAGAGATAAGTAGAAATTTAACTTCATTTATGACTTTTTTAATTGAATTAATTAGGGAGATTTTACTCGGAGGTTTAGAAACTATAGTTGCATTTACAAGTTGGGATTTTATTGATGCTTATCCATGGTTAGAGTTGCCAGGTTTACCTTGGACCATTGTTGCAGCTGGAGCAGCTATACTTTCTTATAAATTAAGTGGAAAAGGATTGGCTTTGTTTGCAGGTTTAACAATGATCTATATTTCTATATTTGGTCAATGGAAACCATCAATGCAAACGCTTTCTTTTATACTTGTTGCAGCTCCACTTTCATTTATTTTTGGTTTAGGCCTAGGTATTGCAGCTTACAAAAGTAAACGTGTTGAAAAAGCATTGTACCCAATTCTTCTAGTAATGCAGACTATGCCACAATACGCTGTATTAGTTCCTGCACTTGTTTTATTTGGAGTAGGTGATCACGCTGCTGTAATTATTACTATGGTTGTTGCAGTTCCACCAATGATATTATTAACAATATTAGGTTTAAGAGCTATACCACCAGAAGTTATTGAAGCTGGAAGAATGAGTGGTTGTACCAATTGGCAATTAATGTTCAAGGTACTAATTCCAACAGCAAGAAGAGATATTTTAATTGGAGTTAACCAAGTTATTATGGTTTGTTTTTCAATGGCAGTTATATCTGCGTTCATTGGCGCGAAAGGATTAGGATTTAATTTGTTGTTAGCACTTAATCAACTCAATATAGGGCTGGCACTTGAGGCTGGTTTATGTATTAGTTTAATTGCAATTTTACTTGATAAAATGTCTTTGGCATGGGCAAATAAACAAACAGATTATTTTGGTAATCTGACATTTTTCCAAAGAAATAAAAACGTAATATTTTTTGCAGCTTCATTCGTAATTGGAATAATTCTTGCATACGTTGGGACTTTTATTTTCAAAGGTAGTTTTAATTACTTGTTTGAAATCCCTCATAATAAAGGAATATCAACAGCAGATTTTTGGAATAAAGGAGTTGATTGGATTTTTGATACTTTCTTCGTGTATATTAAAGCATTCAATACATGGTTAATTCAAGATGTGCTTCAGCCGATGAGAGCTTTATATTTAAGAATGCCTGCAGTAGCTACATTGGTACTAGCAGTTGGTGCAGGATATTTAATTGGAGGAGTTCGATCAGCATTAGTTGTTGCTGCTTTGACTTTATTTATAGCATTAAGTCCATGGTGGGATAGAGCACTAGTAACGTTATACATGGCAACTTTTGGTGTAGTTATTTCTTGTTTAATAGGATTTACAGTTGGAACATTATGTTTTCAAAACAAAAAATCCGCAGCATTTATGCTTGGTGTTTGCGATATATTTCAAACATTCCCATCATTTGTATATTTAATTCCTGTAATGATGCTTTTTGGAATAACAGATACATCTGTTTTAATTGCTGTAATTGTCTATGCAACAATTCCTGCAACTAGATATACAATAGAAGGACTTAGAAGTGTTCCTGTTGGCTTACATGAAGCTGCAACAATGTCTGGTGTAAATAAATTTCAAAGATTAACAAAAATTGAGTTTCCATTAGCATTTCCACATATGATGCTTGGTTTAAATCAAACAATAGTTTTTGCTTTATTTATGGTGATAATTGGAGCTTTCATTGGAACAGAAGATCTTGGTCAATACATTTTAAAAGCACTTTCAGATAAAAATGGAGCAGGAATTGGTTTAACTCTCGGTATCTGTGTTGCGTTTATAGGATTGATTTTTGATAATTTGATTAGAACTTGGGTTGGAAAAAGAAAAAAACATCTTGGCATAGCTTAGTATTTTGAAAAAATTTATTGTCTCCATTGATCAAGGAACAACCTCGTCAAGAGTTGTTTTGTTTGACACTAAAGGGAACATTAAATTTATTTCTCAATATGAATTTAAACAATACTTTCCTAGAAATGGATGGGTAGAACATAATCCAAATGAAATTTGGTCGACAACACTTAAAGCATTAAAGCAAGTAATTAAAAAAGCTAAAAGTTTAAAAGGTAATATACTTACTATTGGAATTACAAATCAAAGGGAAACTACAATTTTGTGGAATAAAAAAACTGGAAAACCTATTTATAATGCGATCGTATGGCAAGATAGAAGAACCCAGGAATATTGTAAATCTCTAAAGAATAAAAATTATGAAAATACTTTTAGAAAAAAAACAGGGTTATTTATAGATCCTTATTTTTCTGCAACTAAAATAAAATGGATTTTAGATAATGTTAAAGTTTCAAAAAAATTACTAAAAACTAATAATTTATTGTTTGGTACGGTGGATACCTTCTTGATCTGGAAATTAACCAAAGGTAAACAGCATTTAACCGAAGCTACCAACGCAAGTAGAACCATGTTGTTTAATATCAATAACAATAAATGGGATAATGAAATTTTACAGAAATTAAAAATTCCAAGGAGTATCTTGCCTGAAGTAAAAAATTCTGCAGATAATTTTGGAAAAACAGATAAAAGAGTTACAGGAAAAGAAATACCCATTTCAGCTGTTTTAGGAGATCAACAAGCAGCAGCTGTAGGACAAGTTTGTTTTGAAAAAGGATCTATAAAAAGTACTTATGGTACAGGTGCATTTATAATAATGAACACTGGATCAAAAAAAATAAATTCAAAAAATAAATTATTAACTACAATTTGTTACCGATTGAATAATAAGACTACGTATGCTCTTGAAGGATCTATTTTCATAGCAGGAGCAGGCGTACAATGGTTAAGGGATAAAATAAAATTAATAAACAATGCTTATGAAACTGAAAAAATAGCTAAATCAACAAAAAGCAATAATGAAGTTTATGTTGTCCCAGCTTTTAGTGGAATAGGCGCACCTTATTGGAGACCTGACGCCAGAGGTTTAATAACAGGACTTACAAGAGATAGTGATTGGAAAACTTTAGTGAGAGCAACCGTCGAGTCTGTTGCTTATCAAAGTTATGACTTATTTTATTCAATGAATAAAGATGGTTTAAAGCCTAGAATAGTTAAAATTGATGGTGGTATGGTAGCTAATAATTGGTTCTCACAATTTTTGGCAGATGTAATTGATTTAAAAGTAATTCGACCTAAAGTGTTAGAAACTACCGCGCTAGGAGCTGCGCTGTTTGCAGGATATCAAGTAGGAGAATTTAAATCATTAAATCAAATTAAAAATACATGGAAAAAAGATAAAGCTTTTAAGCCAAAAATTAATAAAAAGCTGAGAAATCATATATTGCATGGTTGGAAGCAAGCAATTAAAAAAACCTTAGCATAAAGATAAAAATGAAAAAAATATTAATTGTTGGCGCTGGAGCTATGGGAGCTGCTTTCTCAATACCATTGTTAGATAATGGTCACTCAGTTGTGTTAACGGAGCCATACAACTTTAAATTATTAAAAAAATTAAACTCAAAAAAAAAATATCACCCATCATTAAATATAAATTTACCAAAAAAATTAAAAATAAATAAATTTTCAAGTGACATTTTAAATCGCAATTGGGACTTAATTGTAATAGCTGTGAGCTCTATTGGAATAGACTTGATTGGAAAAAATCTATCAAAAATTAAAAATAAATCACCTATTTTGGTATTAACAAAAGGTCTTAAATTAGATGGTAGAAATTTAATTTCAATGTCTAGCTTATTAAGAAAATATAATAAAAATTTAAATATCTCAGTTTTGAAAGGCCCATGTTTAGCAAAAGAATTAGTTAAAAAAGTTAAAAGCTTCACTGTTGTTGCAAATAAAAATATAAATACTGCAAAAAAAATAGGAAAATTAATTTCAACAAATTATTATCAAACTGAATTTAGTAAAGATGTTAATGGGGTTGAGTTTTTATCTGCAATAAAAAATATTTATTCTATGATAATTGGAGCCGGGCAATGGCACAATACATCATCGGCTTTATTCAGAAAATCAATTGATGAAATGAAATATCTTGCAAATTATTTTAAAGGAAAAAAGGAAACTGTTTATGGTCTGGCAGGTTTAGGAGATTTATACGTAAGTGCAATGGGAGGAAGAAATAGTAAAATGGGAGAATATCTAGGTAAAGGCTATACTTTTACCCAAGCAAAAAAAAAGTTTATGAAAAACGATACAGTAGAAGGTGCTGATTTAGCAATAGAAATTGCTCCTTTTGTATTTAAAAAAATTAATAAAAGAAAAGTCCCTTTAATGATCTCTTTATTAGAGGCAATTGTTAAAAATAAAAAATTAAAAATTAAATATTAATTTTTTATTTATTTAAAAAAGTTTCCATAGAGTCGTCCATTGCTTTTTCCCAAGGTGTATGATGAATTGGCGCAACTGATCCAGTCACTGGAGATGAAAACGATTTATTTCTATAAGTTAGAATATCCTCTACTTTATGGTGTTCCCATTCTTTGAAATGTTTTCTAATTAATTCAAAATCAATTTTAGGATAATCAGACATATCATGAAGTTCTTTGGTATATTCTGTTTGAAAATCTATCATTTGATCAGGATTTTCTAATTTTTCCTCCATTGAAACCCACTTATTAATGTCTTTATCTATCTCGTCGTCACTAGGCATTTTGATTTTCCCCATGATCACATCTCTCGCATACCATCCTTGACAATCAAACATATTAAATGTGTGAAACTGATCCTGCATACCTAAATATAAAAGTTTATGATTATCTTGCCACACAACTCCTTTGTAAAGTTTTGGTGGATACAATCTGTTATGTGTTTTTAATTTTAAACTTTCATCTAAAAATGGGAAATGATGAAGATATCCAGTGCATAAGATAACTACATCGGCATTTTGTTCTGTTCCGTCTTTAAATATAGCTTTTTTTCCATCTAACCTATCTAAGTAATGAACTTCTTTCATGCCTTTTGGCCATTTAAAGCCCATTGGGTTATGCCTGTAACCGATTGTTACACTTTTAGCGCCATATTTATTACATTGCAGGGCTACATCTTCAGCTGAATAACTGCTCCCCAAAACAATTACATCTTTTCCTCTAAACTCTTCTGCATCTCTAAAATCATGTGAGTGCATTATCCTTCCTGGGAAAGAATTCATTCCTTCGTACTCAGGAATAAAAGGCACAGAAAAATGACCTGTAGAGACTACCACATAATCGAATGTATCATTTAAAACTTTATTATTTACTTTGTCCTGGTAGCTAATTTCAAACTTATCATTTTTATAAACAGTGTTTGTGACTCTTGTATTAAATTTAATCTTACTTTTTATATTTCCCTTGCTCACTCTTCCTAAAATATAATCTTGCAGTACTTCTCTTGGAGGGAAAGAGGGAATTGGTTTTCCAAAATGTTCATCAAAAGAATAATCAGCAAATTCTAAACACTCTTTAGGTCCATTTGACCATAAGTATCTGTACATACTGTTAGGTACAGGATCTCCATATTGATCTGAACCAGTTCTCCAGTTGTAGTTCCATAGACCACCCCAACTTTCTTGTTTTTCAAAGCAAACTATTTCAGGAATTTTTTCTCCCTTTTTTTCTAAATGTTCAAATGCTCTTAAAATTGAAAGTCCACACGGACCAGCGCCAATGATTGCTACTTTTGACATAGAATTTTTCCTATCATTAATAAATTTATAAATATATCTTACTAACAATTTTAAAAAAAATAAAATTATATTTTGTTATGGGTATTAATTGGAATTATCCAACCACTATGTGGATAGGAGAAAATAGAATTGAAGATTTATCTTTAGCCTGCAAAGAGTTAAATATTTCAAATCCATTATTTGTAACAGACAAGGATTTAATTAACTTAGATTTAACAAAAAATATAATATTAAGATTAAAAAAAAGTTTTGAAAATTTAGCAATTTTTTCTAATTTTACGGGAAATCCAATTGGAGAAAATGTAGGAGAAGGTGTTAAAGTTTATAATACCTCGGACTGTGATGGTGTAATAGCTTTAGGAGGCGGAAGTGGTTTAGATGTTGGAAAAGCCATAGCATTTATGTGTAATCAATCTAGACCATTATGGGATTTCGAAGATATTGGCGATTACTGGACAAGAGCTGATAGTTCTAAAATTTCAAAAATTATTGCAGTTCCAACCACTGCTGGAACAGGATCTGAAACAGGTAGAGCATCTGCAATTATAAATAATGAAACAGGTGCAAAAAAAATTATTTTTCACCCAAAAATGTTACCTTCGATTGTTATTTTAGATCCTTTACTTACATTAGATCTATCTCCAAGATTAACAGCAGCAACAGGAATGGATGCACTTGCACATAATTTAGAGGCGTTTTGTGCACCAGGATATCATCCAATGGCTGATGGTATGGCAATAGAAGGAATGAAATTAATTAAAAATTCATTAATTAAAGCATTTATAAATGGAAAAGATGTTAATGCTAGAATGGATTTACTTTCAGCTGCTTCAATGGGTTCGACTGCATTTCAGAAGGGACTGGGAGCAATTCATTCATTGAGCCACCCAGTAAACGGTAAATTCAATGTTCATCACGGCTTATCAAACGCAATATTTATGCCTTATGTTTTAACATTTAACAAACCTTCAATCGAAAATAAAATAATATCGATTTGTGATTATCTTAATTTAAATAAAAATTTTGATAGTTTTTTAAATTGGATTTTGGAATTAAGAAAAAATTTAAATATTCCACACAAATTATCAGATGTGATGGATTGTAATAATATTGATTTAGATGAACTTTCTTTAATGGCATTTGAAGATCCATCTACAGGAGGAAATCCTAAGAAATTAAGTCAAAATGATTTAAAAGAAATGTATATAAAAAGCATTTCTGGAGAATTATTTTAATGAAAAAAATATTGATAGTAGAAGGAAACTTGCGAGAAGAAAATCGAAGTTTTTCTGAGGCTGGAATTCAAACACATACAGAAAGTCTTAAAGATAGTTTGGCTTATTTTACTGATAAGTTAGAAACCCACGTGATTAATCCTTCATCAGATGAAAATATTGACAAAAATATTGATTCACTTGAAAGCTATGATGGCCTTATTTGGGGCGGAAGTAGTTTAAATATTTATAATAATACCCCAGAAATAAAAAGACAAATTGAATTTATGAAAGAGTGTCAGAAAAAAATTAAAAAAATTTTAGCAATATGTTGGGGCATGCAAGTAGCTGTGACCGCAGCAGGAGGGGAGGTAAAAAAAGCGACAAAAGGATCTCATAGAGGCATTGCCTCAAATATAGAAATTAATGAAATTGGTTTAAATCATCCACTCTATAAAAATAAAGATCAAAAATTTAATACACCAGCATTTAATTTTGATGAAGTAGTTACTATGCCAGAAAATTCAATTTTATTAGCCTCAAACTCAATAAATAATGTTCAAGGGATAAATTTCAAAGTTGGTAACTGTAATATATGGGGCCTTCAATACCACCCTGAGATTACTTATAATAAAATGATCAATTTGATTATTTTCAGAAAAAAAAGACTTTTAGAGAAAGGTGCATTTAAAGATGAGAATGAGATAGAAAATCACATTAAACATATAGAAACTGAGAATAATAAATTAGATAAAGTTTCTAGAATGAGAGAATTGGAGAACTGGTTAGACTATCTAAATTTAGAATAAACCTTCTATTTCACCCTTGTCATTTAATTTTATTGAGTCAGCTGCAGGAACTCTTGGAAGACCTGGCATTGTCATAATTTCTCCACACACAACAACTATAAACTCAGCACCTGAAGATAGTCTAACCTCTCTTACAGGCAAAACATGACCTGTGGGAGCACCTTTTAAATTTGGATCTGTTGAAAAACTATATTGTGTTTTTGCAATACAAACAGGTAACTTGCCATAACCCTTTTCCTCAAAATCTTTTAATTGCTGTCTCACTTTTGTATCAGCTACCACTTCAGATGCGCTATAAATTTCTTGTGCAATTTTTTCTATTTTTTTGAATAACGGAAGATCATCCTCATATAAAAATTTAAATGTATCTTTTTTATCTTCACAAATTTCTGCAACATTTTTAGCCAGTTCAATAGTTCCTTCACTTCCATTTGACCAATGAGTACATTTAGAGGCTTTAACTCCTTGCGTTTCACAAAAATCTAACAAGGTTTTCATTTCATCTTCAGTATCAGTAATAAAATGATTAACTGCAACAGTAACAGGTAATCCAAATTTTCTAATATTATTAATATGTCTACGTAAATTTACCATTCCTTCTTTAAGTGCTGATACATTTTCTTTTTTTAAATCTTCTTTAGCAACTCCACCATGCATTTTCAGTGCTCTTATAGTTGCAACAATGACAACACAATCTGGTTTTAGACCAGATTTTCTACACTTAATATCCAGAAATTTTTCAGCTCCCAAATCAGCTCCGAATCCTGCCTCTGTTACAACGTAGTCAGCTAATTTAAGTCCAGCTTTAGTTGCAATAACTGAATTACATCCATGAGCAATATTTGCAAAAGGGCCACCATGAATTATTGCAGGATTGTTTTCTAGAGTTTGAGTTACATTAGGTCTTATTGCTTCCTTAAGCAAAACAGTCATCGGACCTTGTGCATTTAAATCTTTTGCATAAATTGCTTGCTTATCTCTAGTATAACCAATTGTAATATTTCCTATTCTGTTTTCTAAATCTTTTAAGTCTGTTGCTAAACAAAAAATAGCCATAAGCTCAGATGCAACTGTAATATCGAAACTATCTTGCCTTGGGTAACCATTAGCTACTCCTCCTAGATCAACAATAATAGATCTTAACGATCTATCATTCATATCCATTACCCTTCTCCAAACAATTCTTCTAACATCAATGTTAAGTTTGTTGCCCCAATAGATATGATTATCAATTAATGCAGATAATAAATTATGAGCAGATGTAATAGCATGAAAGTCACCTGTAAAATGAAGATTGATTTGTTCCATTGGTACTACTTGGGCATAACCACCACCAGCGGCTCCACCCTTCATTCCAAATGATGGACCAAGACTTGGTTCTCTTAGACAAACAATAGATTTTTTTCCAATTTTATTTAAACCGTCATTTAAACCAACAGAAGTTGTAGTTTTACCCTCACCAGCTGGAGTGGGAGTAATTGCAGTAACTAAAATTAATTTGCCATTCTCCTCTTTAAGAGTACTTAAATATTCCAAATTTATTTTGGCTATGTGTCTACCCATTGGACTAAAAGCAAAATTTTCATCTGGTACTCCAACTTTAGAAAGAATATCTTTTATTGGTTGCATCTTAGCTTCTCGAGCTATTTGAATGTCAGATTTTACTTCGGCCATAAATAATCCAAATAAATTAAAAGTTTTTTATCTGTGACTTCTTATCCTTTTTTGAGATATTTGGAAACTTCTAAAAAATATATATAAAAAAAATAAGCACTATTTAAATTGATTGTTATAAAATTAGTTGATGCAAAAATATTCTATATTTAACCTTGTTAAAAACGCTTTTTCAAACCATGAAAATTGGGATTTGGCTTGGAAAGATCCAACACCTAAAGAGGAATATGATGTTGTAATTATAGGTGGTGGAGGCCATGGTTTAGCTACAGCTTATTATCTTGCTAAAGAACATAATATTACAAATGTTGCAATTATAGAAAAAGGATGGATCGGTGGTGGAAACGTAGGGCGTAATACTACAATTATTAGATCCAATTACATGCATGACGAAAATGGTTTGTTCAGTGAGTTTGGAATGGATTTATGGAGAAAGATGAGTCAGGATCTGAATTACAATGTAATGTTTTCTCCAAGAGGAATAATTAATCTTGCACATTCTGATGCACAAATGAATGCATACGCGAGAAGAGGAAATTCTATGAGATTAAATGGAATAGATGCTGTTCTTTTAAATAGAGAGCAAGTTAAAGAAATTATTCCAATGGCTGATTTTTCTGAAAATGTAAGATTTCCAATTTTTGGTGGCTTGATGCAACCAAGTGCAGGCACAGCAAGACATGATGCTGTTGCATGGGGTTATGCACGTCAGGCAGACTCCATGGGGGTAGATATAATTCAAAATTGTGAGGTGATAGGTTTCGATGTTTCCGCTGGAAAAATAAAGGGAATAAGAACTTCACGAGGAAATATCAAAGCAAAAAAAGTTGGTATTTGCGTTGCGGGTAGCACAAATATTTTAGCAGAAAAATTAAATATGACATTACCAATTGAAACTCATTTACTTCAAGCATGTGTTTCTGAGCCAGTTAAACCAGTTTTAGATAATGTAGTTACGTTTGGTGCAGGACACTTTTATGTAAGTCAATCTGACAAAGGTGAGATGGTAATGGGCGGTGATCTTGATGGTTATAATAGTTATGCTCAAAGAGGAAACTTACCAACATTGCAACATGTATTAACTGAAGGTATAGCCATGATGCCATTTTTGAGTAAATTAAAAATGCTTAGAACGTGGGGTGGTATTATGGATATGTCAATGGATGGTTCACCTATTATCGATAAAACACACATTGATGGTTTGTATTTGAATTGTGGATGGTGCTATGGAGGATTTAAAGCTACACCTGCATCGGGTTGGACATTTGCTCATACTATTGCTCAAGATAGAGTACATGAATTAAATGCTGGCTATAGCTTAAATAGATTTAATACTGGCCATCTTATTGATGAAAAGGGACTTGGAACAAAAACCTGGATATCGTAAATGCTTTACATAAATTGCCCACACTGTGGAATGAGATCTCAAAATGAATTTTCATATGGTGGCGATGCAAGTGTTAAAAGACCAGAACTTAATAAAGA
Source organism: uncultured Pelagibacteraceae bacterium (assembly GCA_902596785.1). Classification (GTDB taxonomy): domain Bacteria; phylum Pseudomonadota; class Alphaproteobacteria; order Pelagibacterales; family Pelagibacteraceae; genus Pelagibacter. Next base: position 20,435 of record CACJVG010000007.1, read on the forward strand.
AGTTTCTGATCAAGAATGGGATAATTTTGTTTACAATAGAAAAAGTTTAAGAGGAAAGCATTTAGAGCTATGGCAACATATTTCTGGATGTAGACAATGGATAAAGGTTGAGAGAGATACCGCAACTCATGAAATTTTCAGAACCTTCAAAGCTGATGAGGAAGTTGCTTAATGACTCAAGCTTTTAGAATTGAAAATGGCGGGTTAATAAATAGAGATAAAAAATTATCTTTTAAATTTAATGGAAAAACTTACTTTGGTTATGAAGGTGACACATTAGCTTCAGCTTTATTAGCAAATGGAGTTCATTTAGTAGGAAGAAGTTTTAAATATCACAGACCCAGAGGTTTCTTTGGAGCAGGTGTAGATGAACCTTATGCAGTTGTTCAACTTTATAGAAATGGTGAAACAGAGCCAAATATAAAAGCTACGGAACAGGAGTTGTTTGACGGTTTAGAAGCTAAAAGTGTTAATTGTTGGCCAAGTGTTAATTTTGACATAGGTGCAATCAATAATTTTCTAAAAATTTTTTTACCAGCAGGTTTTTATTACAAAACTTTTATGTGGCCAAAAAGTTTTTGGTATCGAATTTATGAGCCTTTTATAAGAAAAGCAGCTGGTTTAGGTGTAGCTTCAACTAAACATGACAAAGAAAGGTATGAACATAAATACGAATATTGCGATTTATTAATTGCAGGTTCAGGACCTTCGGGATTAGCAGGTGCGTATGCTGCAGCAAAAAATGGAGCTAAAGTAATTTTAGCTGAAGATAAACCAAGATTTGGTGGATCTTTATTAACTAGTGATGTCAATATTGGAAATCAATCAGGAAAAGATTGGGCCGAGGGAATAATTGCAGAACTAAAAACAATGCCAAATGTTGTTGTAAAAAATAGATCTCAAATTTTTGGATACTATGATCACAACATGCTTGTGATGTCAGAAAAAGTTAGTGATCATTTGCCATCAACTAAAAAATATCACCCTAACAAAAGGTTATGGTACATTCGTGCAAAAGAAGTTTTGATTTCCTCTGGATCAATTGAAAGACCGATAGTTTTTGGAAATAATGATACACCAGGAGTTATGCTCTCTTCAGCCGCTAAAGAATATCTAAAAGTATATGGTGTTTTAGTTGGAAGAAAACCACTGGTGTTTACAAATAATGACAGTGGATATGAAACAGCAATTGAATTTAAAAAACACGGAGTAGATCCAGTTGTTTTAGATTCAAGAAAAAATCCTGCGTCAGAAATAATTGATGAAGCAAAAAATTTAGGAATTAACATTAAAAATTCATATGTTGTGGTTGCAGCACAAGGATACAAAAAAGTAAAATCTGCAGATATTGCAAGTATTTCTGAAGATAAAAAACAACTTGGTAAAATAGAAAATATTCAATGTGATTGTATTTGTGTTTCAGGTTTTTGGACACCAACTGTTCATTTAGCTTCACAATCAGGGAATAAGACAAAGTTTAAAGAAGAAATTGATGCATTTGTTCCAGGACAATCAAAACAAAATGAAATCACTTTAGGTGCTGCTAATGGAGAATTTTCACTGGAGGAAACTCTAAAAACTTCATTTAAAGCAGGAAGTGAATTATCAAAAAAAATTACTCAAAAAGATAATGAAATAGCTGTTCCAAACGTTGTTGAAAAGAAATCTTCTCAACATGATAAGTTTTGGTGTGTTCCATTGCCAAAAGGTAAAAATTACAAAAGATTTTTAGATTTTCAAAATGATGTAGCAGTATCTGATGTAGAAATAGCTCTAAGAGAAGGGTATCGATCAATTGAACATGTTAAAAGATATACAACTCTAGGAATGGCAACAGACCAAGGAAAAACAAGCAATTTAAATGGATTGCAATTAGTATCCGAAATTGAAAACAAAGTAGTTCCTGCAGTAGGTCATACAACTTTTAGACCTCCATATACTCCAGTTTCTATTGGAGCAATAGTAGGAAGAGAGGTTGGAAAACATTCAAAACCAACAAGAAAATCTCCAATGCATACATGGCATGAGAAAAATAATGCAGTTTTTGTTGATGCGGGTGTTTGGTTAAGACCAAGATATTATAAAAGAGGAAATGAGAATTTATTTGAGGCATCTAAAAGAGAAGCAAAAAATGTGAGAACAAATGTAGGAGTTTGTGACGTAACAACTTTAGGAAAAATAGATATTAAAGGACCAGATGCAGCGGAGTTATTAAATAGAGTTTATACAAATGCATGGTTGAAGCTACCAGTTGGTAAAGCTAGATACGGTGTAATGTTAAGAGAAGATGGAATTGTTATGGATGACGGTACAACTACAAGAATTTCAGAAAATCATTATCATATGACCACTACTACAGCTCAAGCGGCAAATGTTCTTTCTCATTTAGAATATTATTTGCAACTCGTTTGGCCTGAATTAAATGTGAATGTAGTTTCAACTACAGAACAGTGGGCTGGAGCAGCTATTGCTGGACCTAAATCTAGAGATTTATTACAAAAATTATTTCAAAATTCTGATGTATCAAATGAAGGTTTACCATTTATGGGCTATATGGAGGGAGATTTATTTGGTGTTAAAGCAAGAATATTTAGAATTTCGTTTTCAGGTGAGCTTGCTTATGAGGTAAATGTTGAATCTGATTATGGAAATTTTATGTGGGAAAAAATAATCGAAGTTGGTAAAGAATTTAATATTCAACCATATGGAACAGAAGCATTATCAACTCTTAGAATTGAGATGGGACATGTTGCCGGATCAGAACTTGATGGTAGAACAATTCCATTCGATAACGCCTTAGAAGGTCTTGTTAGTAAAAAGAAAGATTTTATTGGAAAAAGATCATTACAAAGATCTGCATTTATAGCTGAAGATAGACAAAGAATAGTAGGCGTAGTTCCATTAGATAAACAAACAAGTATACCAGAAGGCTCTCACTTAGTTAAAGATGATAAAGCACCATTACCAAATCCAAAATTAGGTCATATCTCTGCATCTTGTTGGAGTGTTGAATATGACAACCCTTTTTCTTTGGCAATTTTGAAAGATGGAAAAAATATGATCGGTCAAAAGCTTTTTGCAATGTCGCCACTTAAAAACAAAGTAATACCAGTTGAGATAGTTTCATCACATTATGTAGACCCGAAAGGTGAAAGAGTTAGATCATGACATTAATTTCAGCTTTATCAAATGTTCATACAAAGGGTCAATTCGGAGATTATGAGGGTAAAAATGAAAATGATATACTTAAAATATCTGAAATCAAAAATTTATTAATTGTTCAAATAGTTCAGTACAAAAATTCTTCAGTTTCATTTGAGGGTATTGATATTGATGGTTTAAAGTTAAAAAATGAACCTTTAACCGTGGTATTTAATGAAAATACAAGAATTATGTGGAATGGACCAAAAAACTGGCTTTTAGTTTCAACAAAAAAAAATTTAATTAAAAATGTATCAGATAATTTTAAAGATACAGATTTTGCAATAACAGATTTATCTCACTCTAGAGCTATTATTGAAATCGAAGGAAATGATTCGATAGAAGTTTTGAAAAAAGGATGTCCTTTTAATTTTAACAAATTAGATAAAAACAATTCAATAAACTCAACTTATAATGGAATAGCTTTTACTGTAGACAGGTTGAGTGATGACCCAAATAAAGTAAGGATATTTGCGTTAAGAAGCTTTGGTGAATCTTTATATCACTCTATAACTGATGCATCTTTAGAGTTTGGTTTTGAAAATATATAAACTTAAGTTTTCAATCTCTTGTTGCAATATAAACACCTATAGAAGTAATTAGAAATCCAATTAAATCTAAGCTAGTTAAACTTTCATTTAAGAAAAGCCAAGCCATAAAAGCGGATGTTGCTGGAATTAAAAAAAATATAGAAACAGTTTTGCTTGCTGAATTATTTTTAATTAAAAACATTAATATTGTAAATGCACCAAATGAGACCAAAAATATTTGATGGCTCATTGCAATAATAAATGTTTGTGAAAAATCAATATACGGATCAACAAATAATATAATTACTGATAAATGAAATAAACATCCACCAATAGCTTGATTCATATTACTTACAGATAGAGGCAAGTTGTTGCTTAATTTTTTTTGCCATAAAGTTGAAAATGTTATTGCTAATAAAGCTATTATAGTTGCTATCAATCCTGTTGCTGGTATTTTTGAACCAACATCAAAACCTAATACAAGTCCTGCGCCAGTAAATCCCAATAAAACACCTATCCATTGTTTTGTAGATACTTTCTCATTTAATATTGGATCACTTAATGCATTTGTAAGAATTGGTTGAAGGGTTACAATTAAAGCTGCAATTGCTGTAGGCATGCCTATTGAAATTGAGTAAAAGACACCTCCAAGATAAAACCCATGAAACAAGACACCACTAAAAAAAGATTCAAAAAAATTTCTTTTGCTCACTAGAATTTTTTGTTTTGAATAAATAGAAAATAAAAAAAAACCTAAAGCAACTAAAGCAAATCTAAAAGCTAGAGCCGCAAATGGATCACTGTTGTCTATAATAGGTTTGGTTGTTATGAAAGCAGAAGACCATAGAAGTATAAATATAAAAGGGAATATTTTAATCATCATGTTTAATAAACAAATAAATTAAATAAAATCAAACAAATCAGTACCTATAATGAACAAATTAGATGTAGAAACAAAATACCAAATCACTTAATGTTCAGCTATGAACTTTAGGCTATTTAGAATTTTAACAATTATACTGTCTTTTTTCTTTTTGACAGGTTTTGTACCCATTCTTTCATTTGTTGGTCCAGGCGTAACAGTTTTGACTTCAGGTAATGTCTATAAAGCTAGTGCACAATTTATAATTAATCAAAGAATAGAAAAAGAAACTGGAAAGAATTCTTTAGCCTTAATTAAAGAAGCGTTGGTCGAAGAAACAGATATAAAAATAAAAAAAAATTCATTTGATGAAGATTTAAGACAATTAGTCGAAACAAGAATTAAAATGACTAGACAAAAATTAGATAATCAAAATTTACAAAAATTACTTAAAAAGAGAATAGAGGTTACTAGATCAATACTCAATATAGATAATACTACTCAATAATATTAAGATATATCAAATTTTCTTGTTTAGTTTCCTTGCACCACATTTCATAGCTTTCACAAACCCTCCACAAGTGATCAAAAGCTCTTTGTGAAATTTCTAGTGGAAAATGACTTTTAGTATAATAAAGTTTAGGTATTTTCATTAAGAATTTAACCATCGAGTCTTTTTGTAACTCTAAAAGTCTTAAAGTTTCTTCATTTATTTTTTTCTTAGTTATTTGGTCAATAAATTTATTATTCTTAAGTTCTAAAAACCATTTATCATGAAATTCTCCAGAACTTAAAATGTCATATTCTTTAGTAGTCATAAAAATTTCAAATGCCTGAATATTGTTGATTTCAGTATTTTGTTTTTTAATTTCTATTATATTTTCATAAACAAATTCAGCAGCTCTCAACACATATGGCTTTTCAGTCTTGTTAGACATAAACTAATTTTTATGCTTAACCATAGCTGAATGAGCTAAAATTAAATTAGGATCTAAGAAAACTTTTGATGATTTAACATTTTTAAATGATTTAAATGCAAAAATTGCGATAGGGAGCTCTGTACAACCTAAAATAATTTTTTTACACTTCATTTTGATTAAGGAATCAATTGCAGGTTTAATTGCTTTTGCTGCAGCCTTCACATTACCCATTTTAACTAATTTAATTGCCTTATTAACTGATGATTTTTGTATTTTTTGAGTTGGCTCTATCAATTGATAATCTTTTTCAAAAATTTTTTTATAAATTCCTGTTTTAAGAGTACCCTCAGTTGCTAAGAGACCAACTTTGGAGCTTTCCTTACATTTTTTTTTTGTAAATTTGAAAACTTCTTTGGGCATATTGATTATTGGAATATTAATTTTATTTTGTAAATCATCGAACCAATAATGGGCCGTATTGCAAGGTATAACTATAAATTTACATTTATTCTTTTCTAGAAGCTTACAACCTTTGAGTAAGCTTTTTAAAACTTTGTTATATTTTGCTTTACTTTTTTTATTGGTAGATTTGTTTGAAAGATTTTTAGTTTGAGAGCCAATAGATTCAGGTCTGCCAGGAATATTTGATTTATTATAAAGTATAAACAATGGATATTCTTGATCAATTTTTCCTCTGTTTAAAACTGCAAGTTTGTTACAAAAATCAAGACCTGCTTGAGTTCCCATTCCACCTAAAATTCCAATCATATTTTTGATTAATTTATTAATTTTTTAATTTAATTCTATAATTAATAATTGTGTTTAAAGGTTGTTATTAATTAAGGTATTGGCTGAATATTAAGTTTGTTATTACAAATAAATCTTTCAGCCAATAGGAAGTGTGAAATTATGCAGTTTTTAAGTTAACTGCTGAAGGACCTTTAGGACCATCTTCAACATCGAAAGTCAAAGCTTGACCCTCATCTAAACCGTTCATACCAGCATCTCTTACTGCTGAAACATGTACAAACACATCTTTTTCTTTATCTTCTCTTTCAATAAAACCAAAACCTTTGGTTGGATTGAACCACTTTACTTTACCTTGTAGACTCATATTTATCTTCTTACTTTTTGTTATGTTTAATTATTACTTATAATTAAGTAATATTGGCTTTCTTTAGATTTTATTGGGTTTTGTCAACAAAATAGAACAACAATTAAAAATAATTATTTAAATATCGTCAATAAACATACTTAAATATACAGAATTGATGTCTTCTTTGTAGTGTGCAAAAGGTTCGCATACAGTGAAACCAGTTTTTTTGAAAAGTTTTCTTGCAGGTATAAAAAAATCACCTGCCCCTGTTTCGATACTTAATCTTTTTATTTTAAGCTTTTTAGCTTCATTGATTAAATGATTGATTACATGGATCCCTTTGCCTTGTTTTCTAAAATCATCATGAATTCTTATAGATTTAAATTCTCCATGTTCTTTATCTAAAAATTTTAAAGCACCGCAACCGATCAATTTTTTATCATCCCACAAACTCCAAAATTTAATTGATGGAACTTTTAAACCAGGAATATCAAGTACATGAGCACTTCCCTCTGGTGAAGCAGCTCTAAGCTCAATAAAATGTTTGGTTAGAAGCTCATTAACTTCTGAATTATCAAAATTACCTTCTATTGATTTTAACATTTATAATAAAGTTGTGATATGACCCATTTTTCTTTTTTCTTTTATATCTTTTTTTAAATAATCAAAGAAAAATTCGTTATCATTAAACTTTTGAATGTTTCTGTAATGAGTAATTTGATCTCCAAGTAAATTCATCATTTTAGCATTTGATATTTTTTTTAAAGGAATTTGTTCTAAACCACACACAGCTCTGACGTGATTTTCAAATTGACTCACATTAAAAGCATTTATTGTTAGATGCCCTGAGTTATGTACTCTTGGGGCAATCTCATTAACATAAAGATTATCATTTCTGTCAATAAAAAATTCTACACATAAAGTTCCTACATATTTAAGTTCTTCAGCAATTAGCATTGCCCAATCTTTAGATTGATTAAAAATCTTTTCATTAATTTCAGCAGGTATTTTAGAATATTTTAAAATTTGATCTTCGTGAGTGTTTTCTATTGGTTCATAAATTTCATATTTATTATTACTAAATCTTGTGATTATAATTGAAATTTCTTTTTTTAATTTTACAAATTTTTCAAGAATATATCCTTTTGAAAAATCAATATTCAATGAATTAAGATCGTCACCTGATTTAATTGGATATTGACCTTTGCCATCATAACCAAGCGTTGTTGTTTTTAATATTCCTGGTAAAAAATCTTCCAAAGCATCTATGTCAGATTTTTTTTCGATTGAAACATATCTGGTTGTTCTAATGTTTAATTTATTAACAAAATCTTTTTCAGCCAATCGGTGTTGAATTAATCTGTTAACAGAGGGCTTTGGTAGAACAGTTTTAAATTTGTTTATTTCATTTAATGTTTCATATGGAATATTTTCAAATTCATAAGTGACAAAATCAACTTGATTTATAAATTCTGATATCTTTTCTTTATTATCGTAATTTCCATAAACAAATTTATTGCAAAAATTTTGTGCTGGTGCATCTATATCATCACAAAAAATAACTGTTTTAACATTTAATTTTTTAGCTGCTATTGCAAGCATACTTCCAAGTTGACCACCTCCAATGATACCAAGAGTAATTTCTGACATCTTATTTTGGAGATTTCTTTACAGATTTAGTTTGTGATGTTCTAAAATTTTTAAGTTTTTTTCGAACATTTGAATTATTATTAGCAATTATTGCAGCAGCTAATAAAGCGGCATTAATGGCGCCATCCTCTCCTATAGCAAGAGTTCCCACAGGTATTCCTTTAGGCATTTGTGCAATTGACAACAAACTATCCAAACCCTTAAGTTTTTTACTTTCGACAGGAACGCCAAGTACTGGCACATGTGTAAGTGCTGATATCATACCTGGAAGATGAGCAGACCCTCCAGCACCTGCAATTATTACTCCTATATTATTTTGCTCAACTTTTGCAGCATATTCATACATTCTTTGTGGTGTTCTGTGAGCAGATATAATTTTTGTTTCAAATGAAACTCCAATTTTTTTTAGGGTTTTTTCGGCTAGTTTCATTACTTTATAGTCAGATTGACTTCCCATTATGATTGAAACTTTTAATTTACTATTTTTTTTCATGAAAATTGATCAATCTGTTTATTTCAAAATTAACTTAAAATTTCAATAAAATTAATAGTATTTAAAATACATATTGATTAGAGTTAAGCATACTATGAATTATAAAATCGACAATCTTCAATATTGTAATTGGTCTAGGAAAATCTTTGAGATTAACAGATCTGCTGGACTAGATGCTGTACATGTTACCATTGTCTACCATGAAGATTTTGATGAATTACAACTCGAAATAAAAAAATGGGAAAATTTATTTAAAGAAAACTCTGATTTAATTTTCCTTGGTAAGAATTTTCAAGATATTGATAAAGCTAATAAAGAAAATAAAACTGCAATATTCTTTGGTTTTCAAAACTGTTCACCAATTGAAGATGACATAAATCTTGTTGAAAAGGTTCATCAATTAGGATGCAGATTTATGCAACTTACTTACAATAACCAGTCTTTGCTAGCAACAGGTTGTTATGAAAAAGTAGATAGCGGGGTTACAAATTTTGGACGTGAGGTTATAAGAGAAATGAATAGAGTTGGCCTTGTAGTTGACATGTCACATTCTGCAGAAAAAAGCACTCTAGATGCAATTGAATTCAGTGAAAAACCAATTGCAATTACTCATGCCAATCCTTCTTTTTGGCATCCAGCTAAAAGAAACAAATCCTCAGATTTATTAAAAATTTTGAGTGATAGTGGTGGCATGTTAGGCTTATCATTATACCCTCATCACTTAAAAGATAACACAAATTGTACTCTAGATAGTTTTTGCGAAATGGTGGCAAAAACAGCTGAAATAATGGATGTAAAAAAAATAGGAATAGGATCAGATCTTTGTTTAGATCATCCAGATACTGTTGTTGAATGGATGAGAAATGGTTCTTGGTCTAAAAATAAAAATTATGGTGAAGGTTCAAAAAATAAACCAGGTTTTCCAAAACAACCTGACTGGTTTCTTGATGCAAGAGGGTTCTCAAATATTGAAAAAGGTCTAAAAAAAGCAGGTTTTTCAGATACCGAGACACATGGAATACTTGGAAATAACTGGTACAATTTTTATAAATCTATTTAATTATGAAAATTGAATTAAGAGACCCGAATAAGATAATGAAATTATCAAGGCTAGGATCTTTTCATCAATCAAAATTATCTTTTTTAAGAAGTTTTCTTAATGAATTTAAAGACTGGGAGTATAAAAGAGATTTATTTAATTTAAACGAAAATGGCTTTGGAGAAGCTGTTTATTCATTTACAAAAAATAAAAGAGTTTATTCTTTAGTTTGTTTTGCAAATGAAATCAAAGATGAAGAAAGATCAGATAGAGTTATTGCAACAAAATGGGATGCAGCTTTTACATTACATGATGGAGTCCCAACTAAGAAAGATATTGAAAGATTAAAAAATGAAGTTCCAAAACAAGAAGTTGGTAGACTTTCTTATAAAGAATTAACTTTATCTAGAGCAAACAAATCAGTAAGAGTTTATAATCACGTAGTTGAAAGTTTGAGCAAAGGTCAACAGCCAGATTTAAACTTATTATCAAAAGTAGGCTATTTATATAGAACTACGGCAGTATATGGCTCGGGTAAATTTGGTCTTGCAGATCGGTTTAGAATTAAAAATCGTGAAGAAATTAACGGTCCATTCAGATTAGAAATGATGCTGGTATATTTGGTAAGACAATTTACTTTTGATCAAGTTAATCATGTTGCTTATCATAAAAATTCAAAAAAAGCCGTTAAGCTAGATGACAATATTTGTAAAAACTTGGGAATAGGCAATTCCACAGGCTTGGGTATGGCTCCATTTATAGTCAATCACCCAACTCTATTAAATAATTGGATTTTAAGTAGAGAAAAAGCACTTAAGAAAATTAGAGAAATAAAAGATGTGGAAAGTCAAGATAGAGATTTGTTTATAGATTGTGTAAAAAAATCTTTAAAAAATATTACAAGCTGGAATACTGATAGTGAATATCAGCAAACAAAAATCACATCATTACTAAAAGATGTTGAAAAATTTTTAAACTTTATAAATAAAGATTTTAATTTTGAGATCGAATATCCTTTTAACAAAATATATCAATGGTTGGAGGATAATACTTGTGAGGAATGTATTGAATACATAGTTTCAATAATGATGGAACCTTATAATAATATTGTAAATCCTTTGGTAAAAGAAATGAGCTCAGATGAAGAGAAATATTTTAATATTCCAACTTATAGAAAAGTTGAAGAATTGCGAAATATAATTGAAGCAAAGTATCCAAACATTTTAGATATTAATTTTGAAGAAAAAGAAAATAATAAAAACTTTTGGTTTATTTCAAAAAATAAAGAGGAACCTAGATTAGCTGATCGTTTTGAGGAGCATGGATCAGAATTAGAGCAGCCTTTAGCAATAGCAAGAGATATAAAAAAACTTTATGACAAATTATTAGTCTCAAAAAATAGTTTAACTATTGCTGAATTTTTAACATCAAATTCTGAATTAAGACATGTCGTGAGGAGAGCATTCATTGTAGAAAAATTTCCTTATTCAGAAATACAAGATAATACAATTGGTAAAGATTTAATGCCTATTGATATGCTTAGATTAAAATTGTCTTTTTTTGGGGCATTAAAATTTGATCCACGATCTGACAAATGGTTAAGAATTTGCATGTTCCAAGGTGCTCCACTTCCAAATGAGCTAAAAAGTTATGATGAACAGTGGGTATATAAAACCAATATTTAATAATGAAATCACTGAGTGAAATTGAAACTACTGTTAAAAGAGCTTCAAAGGCAGCAGGATATTCTTGGGGAGTTTCTGAGGAAACAGGAAAAAGTATAAGATTGTTAGAGCTATTCAGCTTACCAGGTATTAAGCACCTTAATGAATATTTAAATCAAAAAAATAAAAGTAAATTTGAAAAATTAAATTTAATTAGTGAAAATAACTCTTCATCGAATAATCCTTACTGTCCAATTACTTTAGGTGTTAGTTTTTTAGATCAAATAAATGTTTTAGAAAATATAAAAAAAATTGAGTTTAAAAATGTTGCTTATCCAATAATTTTTATTTCCTTCATAAGTCGTTCATCAGAAATTATTGGAAAAAAAATCAATGTAAAAATAGATGAAAAAAAAATGTTACTAAATCTAAATGTAAATATTTTTTCAAATTTTATTGATCAAGAATTTCCAAAGATAGCGAATACGATTGAGGTCAATCTACTTGAAAATGAAGATAACTTTACAGACGAAGAATGGAATAATTTATACAAGTTATCCGAAGAAACTTTTGTTGAAGAGAGTGACAGTTTAAAAGAGGGTGCGGCAGGTGCCGGTTTGACAGATAATGATTGATAAAATTGACGAAAAAAATCTAAAGGTAGATACTGAAGAATTAAACAATATTTGTGATGAATGCAAAGAAGAAGATGAGAGTGTCACTCAAAATTTAATTCTTACTGGGTTTAAATTATGTAAATCGTGTAGAGTATCTAAGACTATATTTCCACTTTAGCTGATTTGACTTACTGGAAGCATATTCATTCTACTCATCACAAATGAGATAGATAAAAATGCAATAATTAAAAAGGATAAAAGCACAATCCCAAAAGATTTAAAATTAGATTTTAAACTCAATATTTGTTTAGTTGAAATTATTAAACCTGCAAAAATCCAGAACTGTGTGAGAAAAATTATTGGTATCATTAAATCTGGTGTGACTGCAAAAAATCTTAATAAACCAGGGGCATGTGCAAAACCAACTGCTGTTAAAACTTTTTTGAACGAAACTTTGGTTTGCTTATCAGGAAATAATTTAACTCCAATTACAAAAATAAAAATCGCCCATATTAGCCAAGTAATTATTGCAGTTAGACCGGACATTGCAATAGCTGTTTTAATAATGGTATTAGCTGCTACTGCTCCAGCGATACCATCTAGGATCATTATAATCCCAGCAAAGTATATTGATGCTTCTCCAAAATTTTTATTATCCGAATAAAGAGTTTTGTCTAATTTAATTGACTTAAAAATTATATTTAAAAATTCTGCAAACATTAATTTTTTTTATTTTTATTTTTTTGAGCCTTATAAGAAACAATTAATGGAAATATTATTAAAGCAATAGCAATGATAATGCAAACTGCTATTAAAAAAATTTTGGTCATTAGAATTGAAAAGGGGAGCTGAAATTAGCTCCCCCATAGTAAATTTTAGCCTTTTACAACTTCTCTTGTATTTGCGTTGAAAGACTCTTTGAATGGAATATCCACAACCACAGCATCTACAGGTGTTCCTGGAGTGTCCGAGTATTTTTCTGGAAGATGAACTTTAAACTTAGTTCCAACTTTACCTTTTGGAAATCCATTAGGGTTTAAAGTTCCATCAAATGGAACATAACCCATAGCAATATTAGTTTTCTTTTCTGGATGCCACCATGGTGATGTAATAAATCCCACTGGATCTCCACCACTTTCTGGTGATACTAACCAAAAGTCTGGCGCATAATCGTCAATAGGCTTACCACCCAATTCCATCCCAACTAATTGAAGTTTGTATGGTTTTTGACCAGCTTTTATGTCTGCTTTCATTTTCTCTAATGCAGCTTTACCAACATAGTCAGCTTTTTTATTCCATTCACCCTTACCAGATAATGAAACTTGATAACCTAAATTACATTGAAACGGATTATGTTGTTGATCCATGTCTTGCCCCCAAGAAAGAATACCAGCTTGTATTCTTCTGTGGTGGGCAGGTGCAATAACCATCAATTTATGTTTTTTTCCTGCTTCCAATACAGCATTCCACATATCTTCAGCATATAAAGTTGCATTTCTTAAATATATCTCATAACCAGCTTCTCCGGAAAAACCAGATTGAGAAATTACACAACTTCTTCCACCAATTGTTGCTTCTGCTAATCCGTAGAAAGGCATATTATCAAAATCAACTTGGTCTCCACAAAGATCTTTCATTAAAGCTTTTGATTTAGGACCTTGAATTTGTACTGGACATGCATCAATTTCTTCAATTGTGCAATTAAATCTTCCATCTGCATTTACACCTTGTAAATACATTCCAATATCAGAGTCTGATAATGAAAACCAAAATTCATCTTTTGAAATTCTTAAAAGAATTGGATCATTTAAAACTCCTCCATAAGCATTACATAAGATTACATATCTTGCTCTCATAGGAGAAATTTTTGTTGCATCTCTAGTTATAACGTAATCAGTAAATTTTTCTGCATCTGGACCTTTAACTCTTATTTGTCTTTCAACAGCTACATTCCACATTGTTACATGGTTTACGATTGCATCATATTCAACCATTGCTCCACCATCTTCAGGTTTTACATAACCTCTTGGGTGATAAATACGATTGTATACAGTTGCTCTCCAACAACCTGCCTGCATTGATAAATGCCAATAAGGTGATTTTCTCACCCTTGTTGAAATTAATAACTCAACTTTAGTTGGCCCACTTTGTCTTAAATTGTATGGTACTTCTCTATCAGATTGATCAACAGAAGTAACATGTTGTACTTTAGTATAGTCAAATTCTTTAGACATAACTATTCTCCTTCAACCACTTGTTAGTTTCCTTCAAGCCGCCGAATGTATAAATGTGGAAGTTATCAGTATGCGATTTAACTTTCCCAATTAAATCATTAGGGTCTTTAGGTTTCAATAAATCCAATGCCTTACTAAAATTAGATTTAAGAAAGTTTAAGGAATTTTTTGCCCCCACAATATTAGCAAATTTAATCAAGCTAGATATTTTTAATGGCCCAGTAATTCCCACATGCACTGGTACACTTTGCTTAGAAATAAAATCTATAATAGGCTGAGGATCAAGTAACCATTGTGTTACAATATAATCAGCGTAAGGCTTTTTATCTATCATAGCTTTTTCTAAATCTGAGTCGGATATATCAGGACTCCCCTCTGGATGTCCAGCAATTCCTATTTTCATTTTTTCAAAATAACCTGTCTCTAAAAGTTGAAATGAACTATCAAATTTACCTGCTGGTTCTCTTCCACCTCCAATAATCAAGGCTTGCTTTACTCCTCCATCTTTGCATCTAGAAACATAATCTTTAAGTTCTTTTTCATCATGCATTGATCTAGCAGGAAAATGAGGTACGGGGTTAAATCCTTTTTTTACAAGTTCTACTGCTTTATCAGCAGTTTCTTTATAATCACCCCCAGGTAGCATTGTTATATAAATGTCAGACAACGCTGGAACTGTATCAACCTCAGTTTTAGGACCTATTTCCAATGAAAAATTCATAGGTAAGATCTTTATTTATTTTGAAATATGAGTCTAGAAAATTCGATTGAGACTAATTTACTTTTTTAACTGACCTCTGTGCTTTTGAATTCTTTGTCCGTACTGTTGAGTTACTCTATCAAAGATAATTGCCAGAGCTACGATTGCTAAACCATTCATCATTCCAAGAGCTAAATATTGGTTGGAAATAGCTTGTAAAATCGGTACTCCTAAACCTTTTACACCTATCATAGACGCTATTACTACCATCGCTAAAGCCATCATAATTGTCTGATTAATTCCAGCAAAAATTGTTGGTAGTGAAAGTGGGATTTGAACTGATTTTAATTTTTGCATTGGTGTTGCTCCAAAGGCTTCACTAGCCTCAAGTGTTTCTTTGTCAACTTCTCTAATTCCGAGGTTGGTTAATCTCACAATAGGGGGGAGAGCATAAATACATACAGCAAGTAGGCCAGGCACTTTACCAATACCAAGGAGCATAATTATTGGAATTAAATACACAAAGCTAGGAATTGTTTGCATCATATCTAAAACAGGTAAAATTGCTTTTTCTGCTCTTGCAGATTTTGACATGACAATTCCAATTGGAATTCCAACTACAATACAAACTAATGTTGAAACAGAAATTATAGCAACTGTAGCCATACAATTTTTCCACATTCCGAAGTAGCCAATTACCAAGAAACAAACCACTGTACCAATAACAAGTTTAACACTTCTTGATCCAATCCAAGCTAATAAAGCAAATACACCGATTACTAAAGGCCAAGGACTATTTACTAATAATTTTTCTAACCAAATTAAAAAATGTAACAGCGGATCAAAAAAACCTTCAATACCATCACCATACGCTCTAGAAAATTCTTTGAAACTAGTATCAATTCCTTTTTTAAGCTCTCTAAGAGCCGTTCTATCCATTACAGGAATTTTATTAAAGAAGTCCATAATTTTTATTTAATCAAACCCGCCTAGGCGGGTTTGATAATATTTTTAATTAAAGTGCTTTTTTGATTTTTTTTGCAGCATCACTTGAAACCCATTTACTCCAAACACTTTCTTGTGTTTTTAGGAATTCAATTGCAGCATCAGCACCTTCTGCTTGGTTTTCACCCATCCAAACTAACATACCGTTCATAACTGGACCTGGGTATGTTCTCTTCTTAAAGTATTCCATACCAGCACTTCCAGCTGTATTTTTGAAATTATCAGTTACGATTGTGTAAACTTCAGATTTTGTCCATGAAGTTGCTTTAGGGTCTCCACATTCTTGTTCTGGTAAAACTATACATTTATCCCAGTTATCTTTTCCACCCCAAGCTCCCATATCTACAGCTCTCATATCATATTTACCAATGATAGCTGTTGGTGACCAATAGTAACCAAACCAGTTTTCACCTCGCTCAGCAGCTTTAGCAATTGAACCATCTAATCCTGCAGCAGAACCTGTTTCAACAATAGCCCAACCTTTTGCTTCCATGTCAAAAGCTTTGTAAAGATTTCTATTACTTAGCTCACAGTTCCAACCTGGAGGACAAATATGAAAACCACCTTTTGATGGATCTTCTGGATGAGGAAACAGATCTGGTCTTGCTAAAATTGCTTCAGCAGTTGTTAGCTCTGGATGTTTTTTAAGTGTGTGAGGTAATACCCACCAACCTTCACCTAAACCAGTAATTGGCGCTTTGTTAAGTGAGTGCATTTTACCTTCATCAACAGCTTTATTCAAAGCGATGATAGCAGCGTTAGCCCAAAACTCTGGAGCAACATCTGGCTCACCTTTTTCTTGCATTGATGTAAATGTAGGCATTGTAGCACCAGGCACTAATTCTACTGAACATCCATAACCTTCTTCTAATATGATCTTGTCAACTTCAGCCATAAAGTTTGCTGAAGCCCAGTTCATATTAGCAATTGTTATATTTCCACAAGCTGCATTAGCAACACTTCCAAAGGAAGTAAGACCAAACACAACAGCTAGTGAAAGAAGTATTCTTTTAATCTTCATTATATCTCCCAACATTTGATTCATTTAAAAGTTAAATTGAACATATTGAGCATAATAATGCAAATTTAATTCAACTATTGGTTGTAGCAAAATTGTCTTTAACTGACTAAAATTTTT
>CACJVG010000008.1 GCA_902596785.1 uncultured Pelagibacteraceae bacterium
TTAATTATAGATGAAAGTAAATGAGGACTAGGTTTGTATTCAAAACTATTTTCAAAAGTTTTTGATATTTTTTTTTCGTAAAAATTTGAATTTTGATAAATTGATTTAAAGCTATCTTTTATATTAAAATAAAATTGACCTAAAATGCCTAAGGAATTTTTGTTAATCATTAACTTATTTTAATTTTAATAAATTAATATTTTTTTTTATATCTCCATCATTACTTTTAAATACCGTAGTACCAGAAACAAGAATGTTAGCACCGGCATCAATTGCACTTTTGCAGTTATCAAAATTGATTCCACCATCAATTTCTATGTCAAAAGCCATCTTTTTTTGTTCTTTTATTTTTTTTAATTCTTTAATTTTATCTAAAACTTCTGGCATGAATTTTTGCCCTCCAAATCCAGGATTTACACTCATAATTAAGACTAAATCTATTTGATCTAATAAATCTATTATTAAATCAATTTTAGTTTCAGGATTAAGCGAAACTCCAACTTTCTTATTTTTCTCTTTTATCTTTTTGATTGAATTTTTTAAATTATCAGTTGCTTCGGGATGGATAGTAATTATATCAGCTCCTGCATCGGCGTAAGCTTCTATGTATTTATGTACTGGTGAAATCATTAAATGAACATCAAATTTTAATGAACAGTGTTTTCTAAGGGCTTTAATTACAGGTGGTCCTATTGTTAAATTAGGAACAAAATGACCGTCCATCACATCCACATGTATCATATCAGCTCCACCTTCTTCCAGTCTTTTAATTTCCGTTCCTAATTGACTAAAATCAGCAGATAAAATTGATGGTGAAATTTGTATATTTTTCATTGATTACTATTTTAACTAGTATCAATTTTAAAAATTAAAATGAATTAAAAAATTGATAAATTTGTCTAGAAATTTCACTCTCCAAAGGAAATGACAACATTCCCATCACCGAATAGCCTAAGATCCAAGGCATTAGATAAAATCTAATCATGTAGAAAAACCAAGCAACATATAAGGGCACCAATGGCCCGATGATAAATGAAGGTGTGATTGGTTTAAATAATTTTATTAGAGGATTGGTGTATTTCACAAATACTCTCATGAAAAAGAATTGTGAGTCCTCTCTTTGAAAAATATTCATCGCTACTCTTCCAATCAGAGTCCACATGATAATTCCAAGCAAATAATCAATAAAATATATTAAAGGATGAAAATTTGCTGACATTCAAAATTTATATTGGAAAATTTATTGAAATAAAAGGGGCGAAATTAATCGCCCCTTTAAAAGATTATTTAGTGTGATTTACCAAGAATTGATTTACCACTCGGTACACGCACGTCATCAACCATTTTTTGAGTAGCTTTATCTGGTTCTGCAGTCATTAAACTAACTACCACCATTAAAACTAAACTTACAGCTGATCCGAAGATACCAAATGTTAACTGTGTAATCCCTAGGAATCCACTTCCACCAGTTCGTACCCAAACTAAGTACCAAGCACCGGCGATTAGACCACCTAGCATACCAGCAATCGCACCTTGTCTATTAGCTCTCTTCCACCATACACCAAGTACAAGTGGGAAGAACAATCCAGACATCGCAAAATCAAAAGCCCAGATAACTGAACCTAAGATTCCTTGAATCTCCATTGCTGCAATAGTTGCTCCAGCAAAACCAATTATTACAAGTAATACCCTTGCAACAAGTAGTCGTTTTGCAGTTTCCGCTTTTGGATCAATGATCTTATAGTAAACATCATGTGATATAGCGTTTGCAATCGCTAGAATCAAACCATCGGCAGTAGACATGGCAGCTGCCATACCTCCTGCAGCAACTAGACCTGAAATTACGTAAGGTAATCCAGCTATCTCTGGTGTTGCTAATACAACGGCTTTACCACCCATGAAGAACTCATTTAATTCAAGAGTTCCATTTCCGTTAAAGTCGCTGATAAACATTAGGTTTGCTTGGTTCCAGTTTTGGTACCAATCTATCGCTTCCACTTCTGCAAATGTCTTACCGATAATACCAGTTGGTAAATTCGGGTCGATCAATGATAACTTAGATAATGTAGCTAACATTGGAGCAGAAGAATAAAGTAGGAAGATAAAGAATAATGACCAACCTACTGATTTTCTAGCTGCTTTTACACTTGGAGTAGTAAAGTATCTCATCATCACGTGCGGTAATGATGCTGTTCCCATCATCATCGCTAATGCTAATGAAATAAATGCCCAAGGTGTAGCGTTCACTGCAGAGTGAGCTTTAGTTATTCCTGCTAAGCCTTTAGGTACTGTTTTTAGATCAGCAGCTGCGTTTTTAACAAAACCGAACTGTTGTTCTAATTCACCAATTCTAGCAACCTCATCAGCTAACATAAAGTGAGGGAAGAAACCCGCACCCATTTTGTTACTGATCCAGAATACTGGAAGTAGATATGCTATAATTAGAACGATATATTGTGCAACCTGTGTCCAAGTCACCCCTCTCATACCACCTAACATTGAACATAATAAAATACTTATTAGTCCAACATAAACTGCGTATTGGAATGGGATATCAAGTGCAACAGATGCAATAGTACCTGTAGCGTTAATTTGTGCAGTCACATAAGTAAATGAAGCAACAGTTAAAACTACAACTGCGCTAAATCTTGCTAAATTACCACCGTATCTCGTACCTATAAAATCTGGAACTGTATAACAGCCAAATTTTCTTAGGTATGGTGCTAATAAAGATGCAACAAGCACGTATCCACCAGTCCAACCAACAAGTAGAGCCATATAACCGTAACCTTTAAAGTAAATACCACCTGCCATAGCAACGAATGATGCACCAGACATCCAGTCTGCTGCAGTCGCCATTCCGTTGAAGACTGTTGGTACTTGCCTTCCAGCTACATAATATGCATCTGCTTGGGCTGTTCTTGATAGATAACCGATTAATGCATAGATGAATACAGTAAATGCAACAAAAGCGATACCGATCGTTTTAGCTGTCATACCCATCTGTTCAGCAATTGCCATAATGATTATGAAACCTACAAATCCTCCTGTATAGATTCCGTAAATCTTAGGCAAATTATCTATGAAATTACCTTTCATTATTCGTCCTCTCTTTCGCTAAAGCCGAACTCTTCATCGATTTTTTCTTGTCTGTTCGCAAACCAGAAAATTAAGATTACGAAAGCACCAAGAGATCCCTGACACGTAAACCAATATGTCCATGGATAACCGAAAGGTCCTGTGACCTCGTTCATTTCAGCTCCAAAGAGAAAGATGCCAATTGAGAAAACAAACCAGATTGCTAATGTTATAAATAACAATCCCCTGGTTTTTTCCCAGTGTTTTTGTTGATTTGACATTTATACCTCTCTTTTTAGTTATAACTGGGTAAAACCATAACCATTATGAGAGCTTTGAAAACCCTAAAAATTGATCATATTAGGTACTTATTTACTTACTTTTTTAAGATATAATTGGCGCACTTACTAATTAACATGGGAAAATATAAATTAACTTGGAGAGACGTAAAACTTGAGGATTTTAAAACATATTTATTCGCCATGTTTAAGGCGTTTATTCCAAAGAAAAAAATAAAAACTTTAGATGAATTAGAGCAGTTTATTCAAACTAAATCTGCATGGGCAACCCAAGTTACCTTATATAATTATTTAAAAACTAGAATGGGAACAAGATACGTTCTTCATTTTGATAATGACGAATTCATGTCATCAGTAAATCTTGCTAAATGGAATATTTATTCAGTTGCATTACAAGACTTAACTTTTTTTACTTTTTCATATTTGAAAGTTAATTTCAATTATCAGGATATTCATAAAGCAAACGAAATTTTCAATAAAATTTTAGATGACGAAATTTCTAATAAGATGCCGTTAGATATTATTGATGAAGCTAGGAAAAGTTTTGATGAACGATTAGAGAAAATAAATTGGGATGTTTATTATCAAGACTTACCTTTTAATCCTAGTGCACTCTCTTTATATAAATGGGCTCCGATTGCAGATGAATTAAAAACTTTAGATAGAAAGATTGTTTTAAATTCGATGATTTTAAAATGGGATGTTGTTAAACAAGAGTTTAAAGATTTAATTCAGTTTTAAATATTTTTTCTATTTTCAACCAAACTATCAACAACACTTGGATCTGCTAGAGTAGTTGTATCTCCTAATTGACCATGTTCATTTGCAGCAATTTTTCTTAAAATCCTTCTCATTATTTTTCCTGATCTTGTTTTAGGAAGACCTGGTGTAAAATGAATTAGATCTGGGGTTGCAAGAGGTCCAATTTGTTTTCTCACCCAAAGTTTAAGATCTCGCTCAAGTTCACCAGTTTCTGTTTCTCCAGCGTTTAAAGTTACATAACAATATAATCCATTCCCTTTAATATCATGAGGGTAACCAACTACAGCGGCCTCAGCTACTTTTGGATGTGCAACAAATGCACTTTCAATTTCAGCAGTTCCCAAGTTGTGTCCTGAAACAATAATTACATCATCTACACGACCTGTGATCCAGTAATAACCATCTTTATCTCTTCTACATCCATCACCAGTAAAATATTTTCCGTTGAATTGAGAAAAATAAGTATCAATAAATCTTTGATGATCTCCATATACTGTTCTCATTTGGCCAGGCCAAGATTGAGCTATGCAAAGTCTTCCTTCACCAGCACCTTTTATCTCTTTACCACTTTTATCAACAAGGACAGGCTTAATCCCATAGAAAGGTTTTGTTGCAGACCCAGGTTTTAGAGGAATAGCCCCTGTTTGAGGAGCAATCATTATACCTCCGGTTTCTGTTTGCCACCAAGTATCTACAATAGGGCATTTAGAATTACCTACAGTTTTATAATACCACATCCAAGCCTCCGGATTTATTGGTTCTCCCACCGTTCCTAAGAGCTTAAGTGATTTTCTAGAAGTTTTTTTAACTGGTTTATCTCCTTCACGCATTAAAGCTCTTATTGCAGTCGGAGCTGTATAGAATGTATTTACTTTATATTTATCGACTATTTGCCACCATCTAGAACTATCAGGATAGTTTGGGATTCCTTCAAACATTATAGTAGTTGCACCATTCGAAAGTGGTCCATAAATAATGTAACTATGTCCAGTTACCCAGCCAATATCAGCAGTACACCAATAAATATCTTTTGGTTTGTAGTTGAAAATATATTGATGAGTCATTGACGCATAAACCATATAACCGCCAGTAGTATGAAGAACTCCTTTAGGTTTCCCTGTTGAACCCGAAGTATATAAAATAAACAAAGGATCCTCTGCGTTCATTTCCTCAGGTTCACAATTATTAGGAACATCTTTAATTAAATCATGATACCAAACATCTCTATTTTGATCCCAGTTGATATAATTACCTGTTCGTTTAACAACAATACATTTTTTAACATTTGGACAACTCATCAGAGCTTCATCAACTGTATATTTCAGTGGTATAGTTTTTCCACCTCGTACTCCTTCATCTGCAGTAATGATGTATTCAGACTCGCAATCATTTACTCTTCCTGAAATAGAGTCTGCTGAAAAACCACCAAAAATAATTGAATGTACTGCACCAATTCTCACACAGGCCAGCATTAAAATTGCTAACTCAGGAATCATCGTTAAATAAATTGTTACACGGTCACCTTTTTTAATTCCTAATTTTTTTAAACCATTTGCTGCTTTAGAAACTTTTTGATGAAGTTGTTTGTAAGAAATTTTTTGACTATCTTTTGGATCATCTCCAACCCAAATAATAGCAGTTTTATCTTTTTTATCCTTTAAATGTCTATCAATACAATTTGCTGAAGCATTTAATGTACCATCTTCAAACCATTTAATTTTTACTTCTTTTGTACTGTATTTTACGTCTTTAATTTTTTTATAAGGTTTTATCCAAGTAATTCTTTTTCCTTCTTTTCTCCAAAATTCATCATTACTCTTTATAGATTGAGAATATTTTTGCTGGTATTTACTTTTGTTTGCTAAGCTACTTTTAACCCATTCTGGTTTTGTTTTAATAATAACTTCAGGAGGTGTATTTCCATTTTCCTTTTTTGCTTTAATTCTTTTTTTTGGTTTTTTAGAAGATTTTTTTCTAACTTTAGATCTTCTCTTCACCTTTTTTGAGGTTTTTTTTCTAACCTTAGACTTTTTTTTTCTTACCTTGCTTTTCTTCTTCTTTTTTTTTGGCATAGGACAATTTTTTTTTTAAATCTTACTCATGTTATTTATAATTTTCCAGCTTTTATAATCAACAGGCATTACAGAAAGTCTACTTTGCTTTATCAGAGCTAAATGGCTTAAATCCTTATTTTTTTTAATACTTTCGAGCGTTATAGGCTTTGAAAATTTAGACTTAAATTGAACAGTAACAGCAACAAATCTTCCTGTTTTGTCTGTTTTATCTATATACGATTCTTTAATAACTTTTACTATTCCAACTATCTCTTTTCCTATGTTTGAATGATAAAAAAAACATAGATCTCCTTTACTCATACTTTTTAAATTTTTTGCAGCTTGATAATTTCTGACACCATCCCAAGGTGCACCTTTAATTCCAGCTTTTTTTTGTTGGTCAATTGACCAAACATCTGGTTCAGATTTCATCAACCAATATTTCATTACAATTGAACTCCAGCACCTTTGAGAAAAGCTGCATCTTCATCTAAAGGCCATCTAGGTTTTGCTGGATAATCTAAATCATCAAATTGATTTATTTTAAATTTTTCTAAACCTACCATTGCAATCATTGCTGCATTATCTCCACAAAACTCTATAGGTGGAAAAATACTTTTATAATTATTTTCTTCACATAGATTAATTAACATAGACCTAATTTTTTTATTTGCTGCAACTCCTCCAGCAACAACGAAAATTTTTTCGTTTAATTCATTTATTTTTTCAAATTCAGTAAAAGCAATCTTTGTTTTTTTATATAAAATTTCCTCAATTGTTCTTTGAAAAGATGCTGCAAGATCATATTTATCTTGTTCTGATTTAATTGTTTTGCTTATCTTCAACACGGCGGTTTTTAGACCTGCAAAAGAAAGATTGCATCCTCCTTTGCTGAAAATTGGTTTTGGTAAATCATATTTTTCTGGATCACCTTTTTTAGCTAAAATTTCTATTTGAGGTCCTCCTGGAAATTCTATTCCTAAAAGCTTTGCCGTTTTGTCAAACGCCTCACCTAATGCATCATCAATAGTTGTTCCTAATCTTTTATATTTACCAAGGTTTTGAACACTTAAATATTGTGAGTGCCCGCCTGAAATTAAAAGAAGTAAATATGGATAATTTAAATTCGTATTTAGTTTTGGACTTAAAGCATGTCCCTCTAAATGATTGACAGCAATAAAAGGTTTATTCATTGCTGTTGCGAAAGCTTTACCAAAACTTAACCCAACTGATAAACAAACAATTAATCCAGGACCAGCGGTAGAAGCAACCGCATCTATTTCCTCAATTTTTCTTCCACCTTCATCAATAGCTTTTTTGACAATCCAATCAATTTTTTCAATGTGTGAACGTGCTGCTAGTTCAGGAACTACACCACCAAACTCCCTATGAACCTCCACTTGGCTAGAAACAATGTTGGATAAAACTACTGGGAAACCTTCTTCATTTTCAGTTATTAAAGAAGCTGCTGTTTCATCACAACTAGACTCTATTCCAAGAATTAAGGGTTTTTTGCTCATTCAAATAGTTTTTAATAATTGTACAATCTTTATACAAGTAAGAAATAATTTTTTATGAGAAAAAAAATAATAATTGGATCTAGGGGTAGCAAGCTTGCCTTACTTTATGCTCAACAAGCTAAAGATAAGATTATTGAAAATACCGACCTTGGTAATGAAGATATTTTAATTAAATCAATTACAACTAAAGGTGACGAAGTACAGGATATAAGATTATCTGAGCTTGGTGGCAAAGGTTTGTTTTCTAGTAATATTGAAAAAGAACTTCAGTTACAAAATATTGATATTGCAGTCCATGCACTGAAAGATATGCCTGCTAATGAAACAAAAGGATTAACAACAGACTCTTTCCTTGAAAGAAATGACCCTAGAGAGATTTTAATTACAAAGAACAAAAAAAAACTTAAAGACTTAGATCAAAAGTCAATTGTTGGTACCTCATCATACAGAAGAGAATTTCAAATAAAAAAAATTAGACAAGATTTGAACTGTAAACTAATTAGAGGAAATGTAGATACTAGAATTAGAAAATTGAATGAAGGGATGTATGATGCAATTATTTTATCTTATGCTGGTATCAAATTTTTAAAATTTGAAAATGAAATTTCAGAAATTTTTTCAACTGAAGAAATAATTCCTAGTGCAGGACAGGGCGTAATTGCTCTTCAGTGCAGGGAGAATGATGACGATACAATTTCTATTTTAAACAAAATTAATCATGAGGAAACACATAAAAGAGCTCACCTTGAGAGAAATATTTTAAAAATTTTAGATGGAGATTGTGAAACAGCAATTGGAGCTCATTCAGTGGTTGATGGAGATAAGATTATAGTGGAGGCTGAACTTTTTTCTTTAGATGGCAAACAAAGGTTTTATGAAAAAAAAGTTGGTAATTTGAATCAATTTAAAGAACTTGGTAAAGAAGTTGGAATACTTTTAAAAACAAAATCAAATAATTCATATAAAAGATAATATGCATATTTTGTTAACTAGACCACTGGAGGATTGCTCTGAAATGATATTAAAATTTCAATCATTAGGACATCAAGTTTCTCATCTTCCATTAATAAGAATTGAAAAGGTTAATTATGAAGAAATTAACTTTTCTGAATATGGAGGAATTGTTTTTACTAGTGCAAATGCAGTAAAATTTTTAAACACAGTAAAATTAGATAAAAATATTAAATGCTTTTGTGTTGGAAACGCTACAGAAAACAAAGCAAGAAGTGTTGGTTTTCAAAATACAATTGCGGCTGAAGGAAATGTTACAAACTTAAAGGAGTTAATCATACAAAGTTATGAGTCCAAAAATAAAGAATTACTTTATGTTAGTGGTGAAACAATATCGGTTGATTTAGATCAACAGTTATTAAGCGAAGGTTTTAAGGTAAAAAGAATTATTAATTATAGAGTAGATTATAATCAAAAATTTGATGAGAAATTTGTTAATGAATTAAAATTAAACATGCCTGATATGGTCTATGTTTACTCTCAAAATAGTGCGTCAAGTTTCTTAAATTTCATAAAGATTTACCAAACCGAAAATTTATGGATGAATACAAATTTAATGTGTATAGGCGAAAAAACCTCGTCAATACTGAACGAAATCAAATGGAAAAAGATTTTTCTTTTTAACCCTGGAGAAGAAGAGTTTTTGTTATATAAAATTTAAAAATGGAATTAATTAATAATTTTTCGGAGATATTTTTATCAGTATGGAATAAAGGAATTCTTGGTGTTGATATTTTTCAAATCTTAATTGGTATTGGAATATTTTTACTATTCCTAATTTTTAGAGGTCTAATAAGCAAATTAGTTATTAAAAAATTAGAAATTATCTCGAAAAGAACAACGAATAAATTAGATGATACTTTTGTTCAATCACTTGTAGGTCCAGCAAGATTTTTACCAATTGTATTAGGATTTTTTATTGCAAGCTACTACATGACTTTCTCACTAGAAGGAAGAGAAGTGGTAGATACAATTAATAGAACGTTGATCACTATTTTAATTTTTTGGGTAATTCACCAAATCATAGAACCAATCTCATACATACTTAGTGGTTTAGACAAATTGTTAACAAGAGAACTTATTGGCTGGATAATTAAATCGCTAAAAATTTTAATTTTTATTTTAGGTTTAGCAGCAGTTTTAGAATTGTGGGGAATTAAAA
Organism: uncultured Pelagibacteraceae bacterium; assembly: GCA_902596785.1. Taxonomy (GTDB): domain Bacteria; phylum Pseudomonadota; class Alphaproteobacteria; order Pelagibacterales; family Pelagibacteraceae; genus Pelagibacter. The sequence goes on from CACJVG010000008.1 coordinate 9,887, forward strand.
TAGGTCCAATCATTGCAGGTCTTGGATTGTTTGGTGTTGCTGTAGCATTAGGGGCACAAGATTTATTCAAAAATTTAATATCAGGAATTTTAGTTTTAGTTGAAAAGAGATTTAAAATTGGAGACTGGATAGCTGTCGAGGGTATTATTGAAGGTGTAGTAGAAAAGATTGGATTTAGATCAACAACAATTAGAAAGTTTGATAAATCTCTTGCTATTATTCCAAATTTTCAATTTGCCGAAAACGCAGTTGTAAATGTAAGTGAAACTTCAAATTGGTTAATCAGCTGGATTATTACACTTCAATACGACTCTACGGTAGATCAGTTAAAAAAAATTAGAGATGAAATCGAAAGTCATATTAATTCAAGCGAAGATTATAATACCTCAATTGGTGTTGCGGTAAGGGTTGATAAATTTTCTGATAGTTCAATAGATATGTATGTAAGATGCTTTACAAAAACAGGAAGTTGGAATAATTGGCTTGATGTAAAAGAAAGATTAGCAATTGCGATAAAGGAAATTGTAGAAAAAAATGGTGCTTCATTTGCTTTTCCAAGTCAGTCGATTTATGTTGAGAAAAAATGATAGCTATTTTTTATTTAGTTTTACAAATTTTAAAATTGTATTCTTACGTTGTAATAGCCAATGTTATTGTAAGTTGGTTAATAGCTTTTAACGTTCTTAATACTCAAAATAGGTTTGTGTATGCAATTTTAGAGTTAAGTTACAAATTAACTGAGCCTTTCCTGAATAAAATTAGACGTTTTTTGCCAAATTTAGGTTCACTAGATATTTCTCCAATCATTCTTCTTTTATTGATTTGGTTTATTGAAATGTGTATGAAGCTGTACATTGCACCAATGATTTTTTAAGAGAAAAATATGATTTTAATTGATGGAAAAAAAGCGGCCGCAGAATTAAGAGCAGAGTTAAAGGAAGAAGTTGCAGAGTTAAAATCAAAACATAATAAAGTGCCAGGTTTAACAGTTATACTGATTGGTGATTTAACACCTAGTCAGATTTATGTCAGAAATAAAGAAAAGTCAGCAAATGAGGTAGGATTAAAATCTGAAGTTATTAAATATCCAGACTCAGTCGAAGAAAAAACTGTTTTAGAAAAAATACAAGAATTAAATAGTGACGAAACTGTTTCAGGAATTTTAGTTCAACTTCCTTTACCTAAGCACATTGATAAGCAGAAGGTTATAGAAGCTATTGATCCCTCAAAAGACGTAGATGGATTTCATCCAATGAATGTAGGCAATCTTTCATCTGGTTATGAAAGTTCGGTACCTTGTACACCGCTTGGATGTTATTTGTTGATAAAAAAAATTGAACCTAATTTAAGTGGCAAAAAAGCTGTAGTTGTGGGTAGATCGAATTTAAATGGTAAACCAATGACACAACTTCTTTTAAAGGAAAATTGCACTGTAACTATAACTCATTCAAAAACTAAAGATTTAAAAGCTGAATGTTTAGAGGCAGATATAATTGTTGCAGCTGTAGGTATACCCGAACTTGTTAGAGGAGATTGGGTTAAGAAAGATGCTATTGTTATTGATGTTGGTATAAATAAAACTGATAACGGTATAGTTGGTGATGTTCATTTTGATGAAGTTTCAAAAAATGCAAAAGCACTTACTCCAGTTCCTGGCGGTGTAGGTCCAATGACCATTGCTTGTTTGCTTAAAAATACGATTGACTGTTTCAAAAGATCGCAAATTTAATAATTAAACCATAAGCTGTAATCTGTTAATTTATCAGGATGAAAAAACCTAAGCGACCGTACAGATTTGGTATAATTTTTTTGCTTCTTACTGTTCCACCTATTGGAGCAACCCAGTTAGGTTGGTATTTGCATGACAAGCAAACTGGTTTTGATTATGGTATGATTGTAGGTACAGTATCAGTAATATACGCTGCATATTTAATGTATGAAAAAAACTGGCGTGAAGAAGATGAAGATTAAATTATGGAAAAAATAATTTTTTTTGGATTGGTCATTCCTATTATGGCTTATGTTTTATATTTAGGTGGAATGGCAATTATGAATGGATTTAAATCTAAAGAAGCTAATAGAGCTGAGAAAGAGGAAGCTGAAAATGAAAGTGGGGATACAAGCGAGACTTCTGCCGAACAAAGTAGCAATTTAAGTGATGAACTTACTAAATTGAATGATTTAAAAGAAAAAGGAATTATTTCTCAAGAGGAATTTGAAAAGGCCAAAAACAAACTATTAAATAATTAAATAGTTTAATCATGTTCAAGAGTTTTAAAAAAAAATTTGTTAAAGTAAACAAGGGAAAAATATTCTGTCGATATAAAGGAAACGGTCCTCCATTATTGCTACTTCACGGATATCCACAATCACATTTTATGTGGCATAAGACTGCCCCTGAGCTTAGTAAATATTTTACTGTAATAGTTGCTGACCTTAGAGGATATGGAGATAGCTTTGTTTTACCTGGTGGAATTAATCATAAAAATTATTCAAAAAGAGAAATGGCTAAAGATATGGTTCAGTTGATGAATAAATTAAATTTTAAAAAATTTTTTGTTGCTGGACATGATAGGGGCGGAAGAGTTGCACACAGAATGGCAAGAGATTATAGAAATAAAATTATGGCTTTAAGTGTATTAGATATTTGTCCAACTCTAGATATGTACGAGCATACAGATATGAAATTTGCAAAAGGATATTTTCATTGGTTTTATTTAATACAGCCCGCACCTTTACCAGAGAAAATGATAATGGCACACCCTAAAAGATGGTTACATAGTCGGTTTAATAGGTCATCTAAACGTGCGATTGGAAGAGTTGAAGATGAATATTTTAGAGCCTTTAAACAAAGTAAAAGAATTCACGCAACATGTGAAGATTATAGAGCTGCGGCCACTATAGACTTAGAGCATGATAAAAAAGATAGAAATAAAAAATTAAATATTCCTATACAAGTTTTGTGGGGTAAAAAGGGAGTTGTTGGAACGCAATTTAATTCGATTAAAATTTGGCAAAAATATACAATTAAAAAAATTTATGGTGCAGAAATTAATTCTGATCATTTCATTCCAGAGGAAAGTCCTAAACAAACTATAAATCACCTAAAAAATTTTTTTTTAAAAAATGTTAAAGATAATTCCAAATAAAAAAAATATTGGAGCTGAAATAATTGTAAATTTAATAGACATTACGAATAAAGATATTTTAAAAATTAAGAAAGCACTGAATAAATATGGAATGTTATATTTTAAGGAACAAAAATTAACTTCTAAACTTTACATTAAGTTTGCAAAATGTTTCGGAAATTTAGCCAATTATCCAAGACTAAAAGGTTTAAATAAAAAATTTCCTCAAATTACAGTAGTGCAAAGAAAATCAACTGATAAAGGACCAAGTTTTGGTGAACAATTTCATACAGACTCGATTTATACAAAAAAACCACCAAGATTTACAATGTTGCTTTCTAAACTTGTGCCAAAAAAAGGAAAAGCTAATACAGAATTTTGTTCTCAATATCTTGCTTATAAAGAATTACCAAGTCCAATAAAAAGAAAATTTAAAAATATTAAAGGTAAATATTCCTCTGAGGGTCCAATCTCGGTTACAACAAAAGAAAGAGTAAAAGAAAAAGGAAAAAATATTAAAGAGCTTAAATCTTCACATAAAATAATTAGGAAAATCAGCACAAATTATTCTATTTATTGCAGTCCAGGACATTTTGTTGGTTTTAGCTCAAAGATAAAAAATCAAGAAAAGCTAAAAAAATTTTTATTTAACCATCAAATCAAGAAGAAGTTTCAATTTTCATTGCCTTGGGAAAAAAATCAATTGGCTATATGGGATAATAGATCTATGCTTCATCAAGCAACACCTTTCAAAGGAAATAGAATAATGCATAGAATAACAATCAAATAATTTATGTTCACAATTTTTTTAGGACTAACTCCATTTATATTTATTACTTTTTTAGGTTTTGTTTTTGGTAAGTTGAAGGTCTTAGACCTTAGTCATGCTAAAATTTTAAATCTTTTCTTGTTCTATATTGCAGTTCCAGCATTGATAATTAAGCTAATAGCACAAAATGAAATTGGACAAGTAGATTTCAAACAAATTTTCTCTTATTTAATTATGCAGTCGATATGTGGAATTATCGCCTACTTAATTACTTCAAAATATTTTAAAAGATCAATCCCAGAGTCAATTATTTGGGCTTTAACAGTTGCATTATCAAACCATGTAACTTTGCTCTTACCAATAACAGAAATTTATTTTCAACAAAATGTAATTACACAAGTTGCAAGTATCATATTAATGGATGGGATAATTTTATTATCTGTAATTGCTTTTTTTCTCGAATTATCTACAAAAAAAAATGTAAATTTATTTAATTTTATTAAAAATTTATTTTTAAACCCATTTATACTTTCAATAATTATTGGTCTATTATTTTCATTATTAAATTTTAATATTGATCAAACACCGATTGAATACACTTTGTCTAAACTTGCAGCATGTGTTTCTCCAGTTGGATTGTTTGCAATTGGCATAACTCTTTCATTTTATACTAAAAATGTAATTAACAAATTATCTGTATCTATTTCAGTTTTAAAATTAGTTATTTCCCCAATAATTTTATTGTTAATTGGATTAGTGTTTTTTAATGCAGGATTGCCAGCTGAAATACCAGGTGCTTTCTTTGTGAGTGTTGCGCCTTGTGGAGTTACTTCTATAGTTTTATGTGCCGCTTATAATGTAAGTCCCGAAAATATAATTAAAGCAATTTTTATCTCTACTATTGCTTCTATAGGGACTATATTTTTTGCAATTAAGTATTTAACTCTATAACAATTTATCTAAAGGACTAACTTCTCCAATTTTAAAAATAATTGCATCTTCTTTATTAAAACCATATTTTTCAGCACTATCTTTAAATCTAATTGGGGGTTCCATAATCGGTTCTAATGACAAAACAAACGTTCCCCAATGCATCCCTAACACTTTTTTACTTTTTAGGTCTTGTGCAACATTCAGGGCTTCTTCTGGTGTAGTATGATAAATAGTTTTATCAAACATTGGTTTGAAATTATAAGCCCCAATATTAATCATTGTCAGATCTATAGGACCATATTTTTCACCTAGTTCTTTGTAGACTTTCCCATATCCAGTGTCACATGCAAATAAAATTTTTTTATTTTTATGTTCTATTAAAAAATTACCCCACAAAGTTTTATTAGTGTCTGTTAAACTTCTCTTTGACCAATGAACTGCAGGAAGTAAAGAAATTTTCAAATCCTCATTTATAATTATTTGATCATACCAATCCATTTCATTTACATCTTTATATCCTTTAAAATATTTACCAAGATTTAGTGGTGCTAATACTTTTGCACTTTTAAAAGGAAAATTTCTAATTGTTGACATGTCCTGATGATCGTAATGATTATGAGTGAGTAAAAATATATCCGTTTTTGGTATCTCATTTAATTTTATTGCAGGATTAGTAAATCTTTTTGGACCAAAGATTAGTGGTCCAGCATTCTTTGAAAATACAGGATCTGTTATAATTGTAGTTGCACCTAATTTTATAAGATATGTCGCGTGACCTATCCAAGCAATATAGTCATTGTCTTTATATTTTTCTAAATCAGCTAATACTTTTTGTTTTTCAATAACATGTTCTTTTGGATAAGTTAAATCAACTTTTTTTCTCAATTTACTGAAAATTCTATAAGAAAATTTTCCTGACCTAGATATTATTACCGGAGATCCTTTTGGATTCCTGAAAGTACCATCAGGCAAATGATGATAAGGTCTTTCTTTCATATTATTTTTTTTTCTCCATTAACCATAAGCTATTTCCCGCAAGAAAATATATTTTTCCATTAACAGGATGAACTTGTATATCTCTTATTCTTCCAATTTTATCTTTAAAAATAATTGTTTCTTGAATGTTAGATGAATTTTGAAAGTTTAATTTTCTTAATGATTTATCTTTTAAAGAAGTAATGAGCGCTTCGCCATTCCACTCATCAAATTCTTTTCCTTTATAAATGGTTATTGCACTTGCAGCTATTGAAGGTACCCAGTATTGGAGTGCCTTAGTAAAACCTGGTTTCCATTTAGGTCCAATCGTTGACCCTGAATAATTTGTTCCACCCCAACCTAAAATTTTCCAACCATAATTCTCTCCCTTTTTTACTTCACCAAACCAATCACCACCTTTTGCACCATGGTTGCTTGCATAAATTTTTCCATCAAAAGAGGAATAGGTTAGACCTTGAGGATTACGAACACCTATTTGATAAATTTCTGGTAACCAATCTGATTTACCTCTAAATTTAGGGTTATCTTTTGGAATACTACCATCTAAATAAATTCGGATAATACTTCCAGGATGGCTTGTCGGATCTTGAGCAATCATACCCCCACCTCTTTCACCAGCAGATGCAAAAAGATAATTGTCTTTTATAGCCAGTCTTGAACCGAAATGATAACCAGATTCTATTGGTGGTTCAGCTTGAAATATATTTTCAAAATCTAAATTTTTTTTGTTTAATTTAGCTTTTGCAATTGATGTACTAGTTTTCCAATCCCCTCTATTTTCTGAATAAGAAATCCATAAGTAATTATCTTGGTAAATAATATCTAATAAACCTCCTTGTCCATGTACAAAATAATTTAAGTTATGTTTAACTTCATAAACTTCTTCAGAAATAATATTTACTATTTTTATTTTTCCAGTTTTTTCAGTGATAATAACCTCTTCATCACTTATAAAAGACGATCCCCATGGGTCATTTAAATCTGCCAATTTTTTAAAAGTAAAATTTTCAGAAAAACTTTTCGATGAAAATAAAAAAAAGAAAAATATCGATAAAAAATATTTGATCACTTTATGAAAGCTTAGATCTACCACCATCTACAGCAATTATTTGGCCTGTAACCCAAGAACTATCCTCTGTTAGTAAGAATTTAGCAAGAGCAGCGGAGTCTTTACCTTCGCCTAATCTTTTAAGGGGATGTGCTTTTGCAATGCCTTCAGCTATAGCAGTATTTTTTAACATTGGTTCTGCTATTTTAGATTTTGTTAAACTTGGTGCCACACAATTTACTCTTATGTGTGGAGCGAATTCTGCTGCAAGAGAAACCGTCAATCCCTCAACAGCTGCTTTTGCTGATGCTATGATTGCATGGTTAGTAAAACCTCTTTGAGCAGCAACAGTTGAAAATAAGACTATTGAACCTTTATTTTTTTTTAAACTTTCCTGATATCCTTTAATAGCTTCTACAGCAGAATAAAGATTAAGTTTCATGCATTTCTGAAAGTCTTGTTCATTAACCATTCTTAATGGCTTTAAATCAATTGAACCGACACAATAAGCTAAGCCTTTAATTTCAGAAATATCTGATTTAACTTTTTCTATAAACCCATCCTCTAAAACATCTGCAACTGTACTTGAGCATCCAAGTTTTTCAGAGACAGAGCTAAGTTCACTTTCATTTCTTCCAACTAAATGAATATCGTTTCCAGAGTTTTTTAATTGTTCTGCTAAACTTGACCCAATAGAACCTGTCGCACCAAAAATTACATATTTTTCTGACATAAAAAATTTTATTAGTTATATTTAACTATGAAGTTATTTTTTATACTTGGTAATCAATTATTTCCAACAAAATACCTAGACCGCTTCAAAAAAGACCACCTATTTTTTATGGCTGAAGATAAGGGTTTATGCACTTATGAAAAGCATCATAAACAAAAAATTTTATTATTTCTATCTTCTATGCGTTCTTATGCAGACCGATTAAGAAAAAACAAATTTAAATTAGATTACTTTAAAATCGAAGATAAAGAATTTAATGAAGATTATTTAAAAAAATTAAAAAAAATAATTACACAAAAAAAGGTAAAAGAAATTTCAAGTTTTGAAGTAGAAGATAAATTTTTTGAAAAAAAAATTTCACAATTTTTAAAAAAAGAAAACATACACTGGAATGTTATTCAAACTCCTATGTTCTTAAATTCAAGAGCTGAATTTAAAAATTATTTATCAAAATCAAAAAAACCTTTTATGGCAACTTTCTACAAAGATGTTAGAAAAAAATCTGGAATATTGATCGGGTCAGATGGTGATCCAATCGGGGGAAAATGGAGCTTTGATGAAGATAATAGAAATAAACTACCTAAAAATATTTCAATTCCTAAATTTCCAAAAATAAATGAAACCAGTCATACAAAAAAATTAAAGCCTATTATTGAAAAGGAATTTAAAAATCACCCAGGGAGTACAAATAATTTTTGGTTTGCAACAGAATATGAAGATGTAGTTAAACTATTGAATTTTTTTATAAAAGAAAAATCTAATCTTTTTGGTGATTATGAGGATGCAGTTGATCAAAAAGATAATATCCTGTTCCATAGTGCATTAAGTCCTTACATAAATTTAGGTTTAATAACCCCTGAATTTGTTGTCCAAAAAGTTTTAGACTTTCACAAGAAAAATAAAATTAGAATGAATTCTTTAGAGGGTTACATTCGTCAAGTGATTGGTTGGCGAGAATTTATGCGAGGAATTTATCAGTCATACTCTCAAGAAATGGAAACTGGAAATTTTTTCAAACAAAATAGAAAAATGAAAAATTCTTGGTACGATGGAACCACTGGTCTTCCACCTTTAGATTATGCAATTAAAAATGCCGTTAATCATGGTTGGTCACATCATATTGAAAGATTAATGATCTTATCAAATATTATGAACCTTTGTGAAATCAAGCCAACAATTGTTTACAAATGGTTCATGGAAATGTTTGTGGATTCCTCAGATTGGGTAATGGTTCCTAATGTTTATGGAATGGGATTGTTTAGTGATGGAGGAATTTTTGCAACAAAACCTTATATTTGTGGATCAGCATATTTTATGAAAATGATGGATTTTAAAAAAGGAGAGTGGTGTAACACAATGGATGGCCTTTATTGGAGGTTCATAGACCGAAACAGAAAATTTTTTTTAAAAAATCCTCGTCTATCTATGATGGTAAGGATATTTGATAAAATGAAATCTGAGAGAAAAAAATTAATTTTATCAGAAGCTGATAAATTTATAAAACTAAATACAATTTGATGAAAAAAGAAAATTTACCAACCAAAACTTGTCCAATTTGTAAAAGATCATTTACTTGGCGCAAAAAATGGAAGTTGAACTGGGAGAGAGTAAAATATTGTTCAAAGAAGTGTTCTAAGCTAAGCTAAACTTAGTGAACATAATAGTATTACAACATATCAAAATAGAAGACCCAGGTTACATTAAAGATTTAATGCTGGCTGATGGATTTAAGCTCACCACTATTGAATTAGATGAAGGTGAAAAAATACCAAAGGATTTAGGTAAATTTGATGGAATGTTTTGTATGGGAGGTCCAATGGATACCTATATGGAACAAGAATATCCTTGGTTAATAGAAGAAAAGAAAGCAATTAAAGAATTTGTTGTTAATCTAAAAAAACCTTATTTAGGTTTTTGTTTAGGTTGTCAGCTTTTAGGAGAAGTGGTGGGCGGAAAAGTAGTTAAATCTAAACCAGCAGAAATAGGAATTATGGATATTAATTTCTCTAATGAAAAAGATGAAGATAAATTATTTTCAAAATTTCCTAATACAATTAAAAGTTTGCAATGGCACTCTTATGAGGTTCAAGGTATTGAAAATAATAATGATGTAACTTTATTAGCTTCCTCCCCAATTACCAAGTATCAAATCTTTAAATATCAAAACCATGCTTATGGAATTCAATTTCATATAGAAATAAAAGATACTACAGTCAATGAGTGGGGATGTGTACCGGAATACAAAAAAGCTTTGGAAGATCAGCTTGGTAATGGTGCATTAGAAAAGTTTGATCAATCTGCAAAAGATAACATGAAAGATATGAATAACTACTCTACAATCCTTTATAATAATTTTAAAAAACTTTTATGAATAATAAAATTTTTGAATGGGCAGGGGTTATAACTGCAATATTGTATTCTTTGTTTGTTGCTTTAAACATAGGAATAGAATTTTTTGGTTTTTGTTTACTGTTATTGTCAGCCATTTTAATTGGAATTTGGGCCTATAGAGGTGGTCATAAAGGAATTTTATTTTTGCAATTTTTTTATGCAACCGCTGGAATTATTGGAATGGTTCGTTGGTTTTAATTAAAGCTTGAAACTATTTTAGGGATATAATTTTTAAAATTAAAAAAACCTTTATTACAGTATTGCCAAGCTAATTGATCAAGATTTCTATATAAAAAATCTATCTTTAAATTATTAGAATTTAAAAAATCTAAATTTTCACCTACTGTTGGATACAAACCGTGATAATTTTCAATATTTGTTAATTCACTTATATCTATAATTTGACAATCAATAGATTGATTTTTTAATCTCTGTACTTGGTCTTCTATTAAATGAGATTTAAATTTCACTAACTTTTCACTTAGTTTTATTGCTCTATTTTCATTTTTATTAGAGACTAAGTAAATTTTTTTAAAATTGTTTTCCTTAAAGTCAGTGATTTCAAACGAGAGATTATTTTCAAAAATTAAAAGATTCTTATTCTCAATCTTTTGTGGGTTATTAAAATCCTGTTTAATTATTTGATAAGATTTTTCAGATATTTTTGGAGGAGCATTTTCATTTAATTTTATATTTTGAAATCTATTGTTAGTGAATTTTTTAATATTCCATTCACTTGCAAGGTAATGTTTTCCTTGAGTTTGAACACCCGCAACCCATCGCCACCCAAGAGTATTTGATGCAGCATCTCCATCATAAAGGTGTTGCATAAAAAATTCTGCACCTAATTGCCAAGGCAATTCTAAAGTAAAAATCCAAATACTAGCAAACCACATTCTTGTGTGATTATGCAAATAATTGTTTTCTTTAAGCTCTTTCACCCACTCATTAAAGCAATTTACTTTTGTTTTTCCTTCGATTGCTGCAATATAATTTTTATTATCTTTTAATTCGTTTTTGATTTGATTTAATTCGATAAGATAATCAGTCCAAACATTTGGTCTAAGTTCTAACCAACCTTTCCAATAAGTTCGCCATAGAACTTCTTGAATAAACTTTTCATTTTTTGAAAAAGAAAATTTACTTAGAGCTTTCTGAATGACTTCTTGTTCATTAATTATTCCATGAGTTATATATGGTGATAAGCAAGATATATTAGATCTTTTTTCAGGTCCAAAATCAAAATTTCTTAATTTTGAATATTCTCCAAGATTATTCTCAACAAAATTATTTAATTGATTTAAGGCCTTAGCCCTTGAAGCTTCAAATATCATTTTAAATTATTTTGATTTTTTTTTCTTAAGACCTAATTTGTCACTATGTCTTAATCTTAAAACAACAATGGCTCCAGCTATTAACAAAATAGCTACTGCTTCATAAACAAGTGCAGTAGGATCCATTTCTTTGCCTTGTAGAATAATAAATCGTGCAAGGGCGGTAATCGCAATAAGAAGTGGTAGTGTAATACTAATAGATTGTTGGTTCCAAAAAACCCTAACCATTGCTAGTACCTCCAAATAGAGAAACATTAAAAGCAAATCTGCTAATGTAACAGATTGATTTAAAAACATGTTTTTCATTTCAATCCCAACAGCAATAACAGTACTGATTAAGATAATAACCATTAATGCTAACTGTAAGTTTTTTGCTATCTTATCCATTATTTATCTTTACTAAAAGGTAACCATTTTTCAATTGCAGATTTTAAGGGACCATCATAAGGGATTGAATAAGAATTCGGGTTTGGACTTGTTAAAACTTCAATTCCTTTTGAAAATACAAAAATAAATACTATTACAAAAACTATGACCATGATTTTAAAAGGATCAAAATTTTTTGTTTGAAAAACACTTGCAGACTTCTCTTCTGCTCTATGGAATTGTTTAAAAGTCATATAGACGGCAAATATTAAACCTATATGAGCTAAAAAAAGTCCAGCCCATCCAAATGCAAAAGTTGTGTAAGAAAAAACATATAAACTAAAAACAGTAGTCCAAATAAAACTTAAAACTAAAAGAATTTGTAATCTAACTGTTTTAGGAAGTGCGCGTAGATCATTCTTACTATCATCAAATAAAATATTTGCAGCATCTCTCATCCAATTCTTTATTGATTCCATGATCTAAGGATATAATTTTTAGTGATTTAAACAAATGTTAATTTGTCCTAAACGTTACTAAGAACGGAGCTTTTTTTTGTGAAAATTGATAAATCTTTCAACGTTAGATTTATTAAATGACTTATTTTCTTCAAATGAGACTTTTTTCATTGAGTAAGCGCTGCTATTAGTAACTCTAGATTGAATTGTAATATTTCCTTTATACAATTTAAGTTTAACTGAGCCATTAACTTTGCTTCTTTTTAAATCTACAATTTTTTGAAGTTTAAATCTTTCCTTTGAATACCAATAACCATTGTAAATTAACTCTGCATATCTAGACATTATCTGATCTTTTTTGTGCATAGTTTCTTTATCTAAGGTAACAGATTCAATTGCTCTGTGAGCATTTATTAAAAGAGTTCCACCAGGTGTTTCATACACTCCTCTAGATTTTATACCTAAAAATCTATTCTCTACTAAGTCAACTCTTCCAATTCCATTTTTTCCTGCTATGCCATTTAGCTTTGTTAACAATTTAGCTGGTGATAATTTTTTTCCATTAATTCCAACAGGATCACCATTTTTAAAATTGATAGTAACAAAAGATGGTTTGTTAGGTGCCTTTTCTGGAGAAACTGTTCGTTGAAAAATAAATTCTGGAGCAGAATTTTTTGGATTTTCTAAAACCTTACCTTCAGTTGATGTATGAAATAAATTATCATCCACTGAAAAAGGAGGTGCACCTTTTTTATCTTTAGGAATAGCTATACCATGTTTTTTCGCATAATTAATTAAGTCTGTTCTAGATTTTAGTTTCCAAATTCTCCACGGAGCTATAATTTTAATTTTAGGACCAAAATAATGATAGCCTAATTCAAATCTAACTTGGTCATTGCCTTTACCAGTTGCTCCATGTGAAACTGCATAGGCTTTAAATTTTTTAGCTACTCTTATTTGATCTTTTGCAATAAGAGGTCTTGCTATTGATGTCCCTAATAAGTAAACACCCTCATAGATCGCGTGTCCTCTGATCATGGGATAAACATAATCCTTAACAAAAATATCTTTTAAATCTTTAATAATTATATTTTTAACACCAAATTTTTTTGCATTAGTAATAATTTTTTTTCTGTCAATTTCTTGTCCAACATCTGCTGTATAACAAATTACATCTGCATCATAATTTTCTTGAAGCCATTTTAAAATTATAGAAGTATCGAGCCCTCCAGAATAAGCTAGAACAATTTTCTTTTTTGATTTCATTGATTAACTACAAGCTTTTCTTGAAGCGTTATAAGCTTTAGTAAATCCTAATAATGAGTAATGATCAATTGTTTGAGAACCTTGTTGATTGTATCCAGTGACCATAATTCTAGATCCTTTTCTCATTTGTTTAATCATTTTTAATTCGATTTTGTTGTCTGCAATCCACGCAAAACCTTGTTCTTTAATATCAAATTTAAATTTATTCTTCCCTGAAGCAGCTGTTACAGAATTATTTTTGTTGAATTCATAACCCGGGGTAACACTCACTTCATTTTTTATATTGTCGTTTGGTCTAAATGCTACAAATAATTTTGCATCTCTTTTATTAGTTTTGGGTGCTTGCAAAATAGGTAAAGATTGCGCAAAGCATACTTTACCGTCAGCATCCATAACGACCATTGCCTCCCAATCTTTATATTTACCAATTTTTTTAATTTCCTGAGCTGAAACTTGAGCAACACCACTTATAAAAAATATTCCTAACAATATTGTAATTTTTTTAATTATGGACATGGATTTGGATAAATTGTTTGTACGTGGTTAATTTCTTTAATGACATTATCAGATAAGTTTACATTTACACTTTCTATATTTGTTTTCAACTGCTCCATTGTAGTTGCTCCAATTATTACACTAGTCATAAAGTCTTGGATTTCACAAAATTTTATCGCCATCTGACTCATATCTAGACCAAACTTTTCACTAATTTTATAATAATGTTCAACTGCATCCTCAGTATTTGGCTTTCTATACCTTGTCCAGAAATCGAAATCTCTCTCCATTCTTGATCCTTTGGGGAAATTCTTATTTCTATACTTTCCACTTAAATATCCACTTGCTAATGGTGAGTAAGCCAAGCAGCCAATGTTTTCTCTTATAGAAACTTCAGCTAGTCCAACTTCATAAGATCTATTTAATAAACTATAAGGATTTTGAATTGACATCATCCTTGGTAATTTTTTGTCTTTAGATAACTGAAGATAATTTAAAACTCCCCAGGGGGTCTCATTTGATAAACCAACGTATCTTATTTTTCCCTCATCAATATATTTATTTAACTCTGCAAGAACATCTTCAAATTTATTCCATTCATTTTCCTTATGAACATAACCAAGTCTTCCAAAATTATTTACATTTCTTTCTGGCCAATGAAGTTGATATAAATCTATATAATCAGTTTTAAGTCTTTTAAGACTGTCATTTAAAGCAGATTCTAAGTTTGGACCTGTAAAACTATTTTCTCCACTTCTTAAATAATCTCTTGCTGGACCAGCAACTTTTGTTGCAAGAATGACTTTGTCTCTTTTTTTTGTTTTTTCAAACCAGTTTCCAATTATTTCTTCTGTATCACCGTAGGTTTCTTTTCTAGGAGGTACTGCATATAATTCAGCAGTATCCCAAAAGTTTACTCCTTGATCTAATGAAAAATCCATTTGTTCATATGCTTCAAGTTCAGTATTTTGTTCTCCCCAAGTCATAGTACCGAGACAAATTGTACTTACTTTAATATTGGTATTACCTAAATTTTTGTAATTCATTAGAAATATTAAGTTAAATTTTTGTTAATCTTTTAAGGTATCTTGAATAATTAGTAAAAGAATATATATATTACTTATTATGGAATTTGATAAAAACGGAATACTAAATAGAGCTAAAGCAGCACAACAATCGGCTGCTGTAATGGATGAAGGCTTAAGAGCCTACATGCTAAAAGTTTATAACTACATGGCAACAGGTATATTGCTAACTGGAATAGTAGCACTATTAACATTTAAAATGTCTGTTGTTACTAATGATGCAGGTTCAATTGTTGGTCTAACGCAGATGGGGAATGCAATTTATTTATCAGGTCTTAAATGGCTTGTAATGTTAGCACCTCTAGGTATCGTTTTTTACATGAGTTTTGGAATTAATAAGATGAGTGCATCAAAAGCACAAACTACGTTTTGGGTTTTTGCAGCTTTGATGGGTCTATCTTTATCTTCAATATTATTAGTTTACACTGGAATGAGTGTAACTAGAGTTTTCTTCATTACATCTGCAACATTTGGAGCGATGAGTATTTATGGATACACAACTAAAAGAGATCTTACAAAGTTTGGATCTTTTTTAATGATGGGTCTAATTGGAATAATTATAGCTTCAATTGTTAATATCTTTATGAAATCTTCTATGATGTATTTTGTGATTTCAATTTTAGGTGTTTTAATATTTGTTGGTTTAACAGCTTATGACACTCAAAAAATCAAAAATATGTATGTTGCGTCAGACTCAGGTGAGTTAATGGGTAAGAAAGCTGTGATGGGTGCCTTAACTTTATATCTAGATTTTATCAATTTATTTATAATGTTGTTAAGATTATTTGGGCAAAGAAGATAAATTTATTTTTGAAGTTTCTTCCAGTTGGTATTTTTTAATAAAACTCTAAGATCGTAAGAATTTTTTAGTATTTTACCACTTGTATCAGTAATCAAATATTTAAGATTTTTACTTTTAGGCCTAAAATTTTTGCAAATTTTATAAAGGGCATTTTCAGTAGCATTTCTAAAAACACTAAACCCCACTTGTTTACTTGAAATACTTAAACCGTAATCTTTCCAAGAACCTTCAGAAACCATCTTGGCATATAAGTCTAATATAGTTTTTAGCTCATCTTTTTCAAAAAAATGTTTTTCTTCTATTTTATTATGTGGATTATTTACTACTAATTTTAAATTACTACGCATCAATCTTATGTTTATTAATTAATGGTACCTGAAACCCTGTAAATATTATTGTTATTGGAAGCATTCCCCATACTTTAAAATTAACCCAAAATTCTTCTGTTTGAGTTCTCCAAACAATTTCATTTAATAAAGCAAGACCAAAGAAAAAATACATCCATCGTTTATTAAGAATTTCCCAACCAATATCAGTTAGAGGAATAGATTTACCCATAATTTTTTTAAGAATAGGTTCATTGGTAAAATATTTCCCAAAAAATAACGCAAGAGCAAACATAATGTTAATGATAGTTGGTTTAACGTAAATAAATATAGGATCATTAAAGTAGATTGTTAATCCACCAAAAAAGGTAATTAAAATTCCACTTACCAAAGGCATTGGAGGAATTTTTTTTTCAAAAAACCAAACTACTGCTAATGCAACTAAAGTTGCAACTATTAGTGGAGGTATTGCTACAGATAAATTTTTACCACTATTGTAATAATAGAAAAAAAATATTGCTAAAGGACCGAAATCAGTAACAAATTTTAAAAAAGATTTATTCACCAAAAAGATATTAACATATTTGCCACATCACAAAACATTTATATTTTAAGCATTGATTTTTATTTCTAAATACCCATACTAAGACCAATGCCAGTTCAAAAAGCCAAATTTTCAATTGGAGATATCGTAAAGCATAAACACTTTGAATTTAGAGGTGTGATTTATGATGTTGATTTTGAATTTAACAATTCTGAAGAATGGTATCAGTCTATTCCAAAAAACGTGAGACCAAGAAAAGATCAACCATTTTATCACCTATTAGCAGAAAATGATGAGATAACTTATGAAGCTTATGTTTCCGAGCAAAACTTGCTGATGGATGACTCTGATGAACCAATAAAACACCCTTTAATTGAAGAGATTTTTTCAGGAAAAAAAGGTTCTAGTTATTTCAAGCTTTCTAATTAAGGCAACCATCATTCAACCACATTTAGCTCAAATCTAGGCCATACAAATTAGCTATATTTTTAGTATCTTCTGGTCAAGAGTGTTAAACGTTAATTTCAATCTTATTATCTCCCCTCTGCATTCTTGATCAGAAAACTATTTCATAATAGAAATCACCAAAAAAAAAATTCTAAATTAAAATATGTTTAAACTTTTTGAACCTAACAAGATTTTCAAAATTACTTCAAAAGCACCTAAGTACGTTTTATTTTTGTTTATTGTTGTATTAAGTGTTGGTTTAGTTGAAGCACTAGTAATATCTCCTGAAGATTACAAACAAAGTGATGCGGTTAGGATTATGTATGTTCACGTTCCTGCTGCTTGGATTTCACTTGGAATATTTTCTTCTATAACTTTCTTATCTATTTGTGGATTTGTATTTAGAAACAAAAACTTTTTTTTAATTTCTAAAAGTTTAGCTCCTTCGGGATTTGTTTTTAATATTATAGCTTTAGTTACAGGATCAATTTGGGGAAAACCAACTTGGGGAACATGGTGGGCTTGGGATGCAAGAATTACTTCAATGCTAATATTAGCTTTGTTCTATGCAATGTATTTAATTGTATGGAGAATTTATGATAAGGAAGAAAAAGTCTATAAGATTTCAACTTTTATAACTATCTTAGGAATTATTAATGTTCCAATTATAAAGTACTCAGTTGATTGGTGGAATACACTCCATCAGCCTGCATCTATTAATATTTTGTCAAAAAGTTCAATTCATTCATCAATGCTTTACCCATTATTGATAATGACTGCGGCATTTGCTCTTTTTTCATTGTTAATTTTCTTAATGAAATATAATACAGAACTGATAAAAATTAAAAATAAAGGCTTAGATAGATTATGATAAATGAATTACTTTTTATGAATGGATATGCAGTGTACGTGTTGTCTGCTTTTAGCTTTACCTTATTAAGTTTCCTAGGTTTATATTTGGTAACTAAAATGCAATTTGTTAAAGAACAAAACAAATTTGTTGCTAAATTTGGGTCACTTACTACTGAGCAAGCTAATTCTGCAAAATCACAAAGAATAAATAAAGAAATTTTAGCAAACGTAACAAATAATTAACTTTCAAACCATGTATGGTCGAAAAGTTAAACTAAGATTTTTGTTTGTAGTAATAATTTTAATCACTTTAATATTAACAACATTTTTGATTTTAAGATCATTAGAGGAAAATGTTGTATATTTTCAATCTCCTTCTGAAATAAAATCACTTTCTGAAATAGGTAAAAGCAAAATAAGAGTTGGAGGAATGGTTAAAAAAAACTCTATTTCCATAAGTTCAAATGAAGTTAATTTTATAATTACCGACTTTAAAAATGAAATAAATGTTACTTATTCGGGTGCAGTACCAAATTTATTTGCTGAAGGAAAAGGGGTTGTTGCAGAAGGTTTTTTGAAAGATAGAAACTTTTTCTCTGCAACAAAAATTTTAGCTAAGCACGATGAAAATTATATGCCACCGGAAGTAAAAGAAGCATTAGGAGAAAAATAAATTGATCTATAGTCTTATTGGATATTATTCATTGATAATAGGATTAATTATTGGATTATCATTATTTTATCTTTCATATAAAAATTTTAATAATTCAATCATATTAGATAACAAAATATTATCATTTACATTTTTACAATTATTTTTTGTTGTTATTAGTTTTTTGTGTTTGATTTTTTCTTTTGTTATTTCGGATTTTAGTAATGAGACAGTATTTAATAATTCTCACACTACTAAACCATTATTTTACAAAATAAGCGGAACCTGGGGCAATCATGAAGGTAGTTTATTATTATGGTTGCTTGTTTTAACGTTATTTATTTTCTTATTTTTAGTTAGGACTAAAAATCAACCAGTAAAATACAAAATTTTAACTCTAGTTTTTCAACAAATAATAATAGTTGGATTCTTTTTATTTTTAATCAAAACATCAAATCCATTTAATTATATTTTTCCAATACCCACTGAAGGTCTTGGATTAAACCCAATTTTACAAGACCCCGCTTTAGCAATTCATCCACCTGTTTTATATTTAGGCTATGTTGGTTCTTCAATTATTTTTTCATCTGTTTTGGCAGCAACAAGTTTAAAAATTATTTCTACTAGTTGGGCATCACATATAAAAAAATGGATCTTAATTTCATGGATATTTTTAACTTTAGGAATCTTGCTTGGATCAATTTGGGCTTATTACGAATTGGGCTGGGGAGGTTTTTGGTTTTGGGATCCAGTTGAGAATGTTTCTCTAATGCCGTGGCTTGCATTAACCACTCTTTTACATTGTATTTTAGTATTAGAAAAAAAGTCTATTTTAACTTCATGGGTAATAATTCTTTCTATTGCAACATTTACATTAAGTATGTGTGGAACATTTTTAGTAAGATCAGGAATATTAAATTCAGTTCATACATTTGCTAATGATCCTGAAAGGGGTTTATTTATTCTTGTTTTTTTATTCATTTTGATTTTTTTATCTATTTTAATATTTTTCTTTTTTCATAAAGATAATGACAGAAAATCTTATAGTTTTTTTTGGTTGAGCAAAGAAACTTCAATATTAATTAATAACTGGTTCATGATGTATTTTTTATCTGTTGTATTAATAGGTACCGTTTATCCAATTTTTTTAGATGTAATTTCTTCTCAAAAAATATCTGTCGGGCCACCATTTTATCATAAATTGATAATTCCATTTTTAATTCCATTTTTACTTATGATGGCGATAGGTCCAAAATTAAAATGGATTAAATCTCAATTAGAAGATAAGGTTTATTTAATTTCTTTTTTAATTATCTCAATTTTATTAGCTTTTTTAGTATTAAAAAATTTTAATCAAAATATTTTAATAAATACAATTTTGATATCGAGTGCGCTTTATTTATTCTTTATTACCTTGAGAGATTTTTTTGTAAAAAAATATAAAAATATTTCACAAAATATTGCTCATTTTGGATTTAGTTTATTGATCCTAAGTATCTTGTTTAACAATATATTTGCAAGCGAAATTATAACAAATCTCAAGGTTGGTGAAACTTTTGAAAATTCGAAAACTAAGATAGTTTTTGAAAGTGTTGATCAGAAAAAAGAAAAAAATTATAATGCTATTATTGCGAATTTTTCTATAAGTAATTTAAATGGTGACGAGGATAGATTTTCGCCAGAGCTGAGAATTTATAATCAACCTGTCATTGCCACAAGTGAAGCTGATATTAAAACAACACTTATGTCAGATAAATTTATTGTAATTAATCTGGTTCAAAATCAAGATTTTTTCAATGTAAGATACCAAGTTAAACCATTTATGTTATGGATCTGGTTATCAGTAATTCTAATATGTTTTGCTGGCATTGTTAGCTTTTTACAAAAAAGATCATGAAAAAT
Organism: uncultured Pelagibacteraceae bacterium; assembly: GCA_902596785.1. Lineage (GTDB taxonomy): Bacteria > Pseudomonadota > Alphaproteobacteria > Pelagibacterales > Pelagibacteraceae > Pelagibacter. Next base: position 30,414 of record CACJVG010000008.1, read on the forward strand.
AAAATATTACCTTTTTCAGTTATTATTATTTTTGGAATAATATTTTTTATTTTTTATAAAGGTTTAGAAGACTCAAAAATATATATTCCAGATGTTAATACAAAAAAACAGATACCAGTGTTTAATACTAAAGAATTTTTTTCTGGTGAAAATGTGAAATCATCAAGTATCTTTGAGTTAGATAAGGTTTATTTATTAAATATTTGGTCATCTTGGTGTGTCCCATGTCGACAAGAGCATCCTATTTTGATGAATTTAAATTTAGAGAATAAATTAAATATTATTGGGATGAATTATAAAGATAATTTAAAAAATGCGGAAAATTTTTTAGAAGAACTAGGAAACCCTTATAAAGAAATATTTATTGATTTAGATGGTACAATTGCAATTGAGTGGGGAGCATATGGGGTTCCTGAGTCATTTTTAATTTATAATAATGAAATTATTAAAAAATATATTGGACCTCTTAACCAAGAATTAGTTGATGAAATTAATTTATTGATAAAATGAAATATCTAAAATTTTTTTTAATTGTTATAATATTATTCCCTTTAAGTAGTATTAATGCTGAGGAGAACGATAAAAGAAATAAAATAACTAAAAATTTACGATGTCTTATATGTCAAGGTCAATCGGTCTACGATTCTGACTCTGAATTTGCAAACAGTTTAAAAATTGTAGTTGATAAAAAGCTTCAAGAAGGTCTTTCTGAAGATCAAATTTATGAATATTTTAAAACTAAATATGGAGAATGGATACTTTACGATCCTGGTTTAAATAAAAATACATATATTCTTTGGTTATTGCCGATATTGATATTTTTAATCGGAGGTGCAATAATCTATAAAAGCTTTATAGTTAAAAAATAAATTAATTAGTGATGAATTTAAATAAATTTTTAATTAATCTGTTAATGATCACATTTGCATTTTCTTCGATTGCTGAGGAAAAAGTTTTAAAAGATCAAAATACAGAATTTAGTCTTTACACAGGAATGTTTGACTTTAGCGATGATGGAAAAAGATCAACTTTAGTTGGTTTTCAACATCAAAATGAAAATCTAAATAGAGATACTTTTTTAGGTAATCTTTCACCGATTACAGGCGCATTAATAACAGCTGACAGTGCAGGATATATATATACAGGTGTTCAGGCTCAATATAAGTTAGGAGTATTAAATTTTACTCCAAGCTTTACTCCAGGATTATATTTTGAGGGTGATGGTAAAGATCTGGGTCATTTAATTGAATTCAAAAGTGAATTACAAATTTCACTAGATCTATCTAGATCAAGTGAATTAGGATTTTCTTATAATCATATATCTAATGCTAGTCTAGGAGATAAAAATCCTGGGGCAAATAGTTATATGTTTAATTTCTTTAAAAGCTTTTAATAGACACTCATCATGAACATTAAAGATTGTTATAATTTTGAAGATTTTAGAAAATTAGCTAAAAAAAAATTACCAGCTCCTATTTTTCATTATATTGATGGTGGAGCAGATGACGAAGTCACTTTAAATAGAAATACAGATGCTTTTAATGATTGTGATTTAGTTCCTAATATTCTTAATAGTGTTGGTGAGCCAGATTTATCTACCACTGTTTTTGGTAGAAAAATCAGTATGCCGTTATTTTTATCTCCTACAGCAATGCAAAGTTTGTATGACCCTGAGGGTGATAAAGCTTCCGCAAGAGCTGCAGAGAAGTTTGATACAATTTATAGCATGTCCACAATGGCATCTTTTTCAATTGAAGAAGTTGCTAATGTTTCTAGTGGGCCAAAACTTTTTCAACTTTATATTCATAAAGATAAATCAATTACTGATGATTTGATTGAAAGATGCAGTAGAGCAAATTTTGATGGAATGTGCATTACTGTAGATACGCTAGTTGCTGGAAACCGAGAAAGAGATCATAGAACAGGTTTTACTACACCGCCTAAATTTACTTTGGACAGTTTATTGAGTTTTGCGATGAGACCTGGATGGGTTTTCAAATACTTTACTAATAAAAAATTTGAATTAGCAAACATCAAAAATAAAACTGATAAAGGTACTAATATTGCAAAATCAGTTATGGATTATATTAATGAACAGTATGATCCTGCAATGAATTGGAAAGATGCAGAATACTGTATAAAAAAATGGAACAAGCCTATGGCACTTAAAGGTGTAATGTCAGTTGAAGATGCTAAAAGAGCAATTGATATTGGTTGTACAGCAATTATGATCTCAAATCATGGAGGAAGACAACTTGATGGATCAAGATCTCCATTTGATCAAGTTAAAGCAATTTCGGATGCAGTTGGTGACAAATTAGAAATTATTCTTGATGGCGGTGTTAGAAGAGGAACACATGTTCTTAAAGCTTTAGCCGCAGGAGCAACAGCATGTAGTTTTGGAAAAGCATTTCTTTTTAGTTTAGGTGCAGGCGGACAAAAAGGTGTTGAAAGACTTTTAGAAAACATGCAAAAAGAAATTAGAAGAAATATGATTTTAATGGGCTGTAAGTCTGTTAAAGACCTTGATGCGTCAAAAATAATATATAGAGACTAAAATCTAAGAATTTTAAGCATTTATTTGATAAATTAAACTTTTAAACTAAATAGACAAAAAACTAATTTTCGTTTAGTTTGTCGATTTTAATTTTTTAATTATTATGGAACTCGCAAAATCTTTAAATAGGCTTGGAACTGAAAGCGCTTTTTCTGTTTTAGCTGAGGCAAAAAAACTTGAAGCACAAGGTAAACCCATGATTCACTTAGGTCTAGGTCAACCTGATTTCAAAACTCCAAAGCACGTTGTCGAAGCAGCAAAAAAAGCTTTAGATGATGGTCATCACGGATAT
>CACJVG010000009.1 GCA_902596785.1 uncultured Pelagibacteraceae bacterium
TAATAAACAGCGTAGGGATATCTATGTAAGACAATCCAAAGTCGATGGGTATCGTGCTAGATCAGCTTACAAATTAATTGAAATTGATGAAAAATTTAAAATTTTTAAAGGTGGATTATCAGTAATTGATATTGGTGCAGCTCCAGGAAGCTGGTCACAATATGCTCTCAAAGCAGCTAAAAGTGGAAAATTGATATCGATAGATTTAAAAAAAATGGAACCCATAGGTAATAGTGTTCAAATCCAAGGAGATTTTACTGAAGAAAAAACTCAAGAAGAAATTAAAAAAAATATAAACGGTAAAGTTGATGTTGTAATGTCTGATATGGCCGTAGATACAACTGGTATTAAAAATATAGACTCAATTCAAACTGGAGAACTATGTAAAGAAGCAATGTTTTTTGCAAAAGATTTGATGAAAGAAAATGGATATTTTATTTCAAAAATTTTTATGGGAGGAACATTTAACGAAATCGTCGCAGAGGGAAAAAAATATTTTAAAGAAGTTAAGGTTTTTAAACCAAAATCTAGCAGAAAAGATTCAAAAGAAAGTTTTATAATTTGTAGAAAAATCCGATAGAGACTTTTAATTTAAAAGGAATCGTATATAAAAGATTATGGTTCCCATAAAAGAAGCACTTACCTTTGATGATGTTACATTAGCTCCAAAGTATTCAGAAATATTACCTTCTGATGCAGACACTAGTGTAACTTTAACAAAGCATTTGAAACTTAAAATTCCACTTTTATCATCTGCAATGGATACTGTCACAGAGAGCAGAATGGCAATAGCTATAGCTAAAGCTGGTGGTATTGGAGTAATTCACAGAAACCTTGATATAAAAACACAATTATCAGAGATAAAAAAAGTAAAAAAACAAAAACTAATTGTTGGAGCAGCTGTAGGTGCAGCACCGAATGAATTTATTAGAGCCAAAGAAATAATTAAAGAAGGTGTAGATTTAATCGTAGTAGACACAGCACATGGCCATACAAAGAAAGTTGGCGAAATAATCAAATATATAAAAAAAATAAAAACTAACAAAATTGCTTTATGTGCAGGAAATATTGCTACACCAGAAGCTGCAAAATTCTTAATAAAGTTAGGAGTAGATATAATTAAAGTTGGTATAGGGCCAGGTTCTATTTGTACAACAAGATTGGTCGCTGGAATAGGAGTTCCTCAATTAAGCGCAATTTTAGCTGTAAGAAGTGGTTTAAAAAATAAAAATGTTAAAATAATTTCAGATGGTGGAATAAAATATTCTGGTGATTTAGCAAAAGCTTTTGCTGCAGGAGCTGATGCTGTAATGATCGGTTCGTTATTTGCAGGTACAAACGAAACTCCAGGGAAATTAATTAAAAAAAACGGACAGCTTTTTAAAAGTTTTAGAGGCATGGGGTCCGTGGGAGCTATGAACAAAGGCTCAGCTGATAGATACTTTCAAAAAAAACAAAAAGACTCCTCAAAATATGTGCCTGAAGGTGTTGAAGGTTTTGTTAAATATAAAGGAGATGTTGGGAGTATTATTTATAAATTAATTGGTGGATTGAAATCTTCTATGGGCTATCTTGGATCAAAAACAATCGTTAAATTAAGAAATAAACCACAATTTGTAAAAATTACAAAAGCTGGATTTTATGAAAGTATGGTTCATAATGTAGATGTGGTAAAAAACGATAGCAAATATTAATGAGTAAATTTTTAAAATTAACAGGAATAATACTTTTAACAGCTTTTTTTAACAGTACGTCTTTTAGTAAAGAAAATTTTTTTAATGAAGCTTTAGAATTGTTTAAAAAAGAAAAATATGAAGATGCACGTTTTTTATTTGAGAGAAATATTGTTTTTAATCCAAAAGATGCAAACTCATATTTATATTTAGCAAAAATTTATAACCAAGAAGAAAATCAAAGAAAAGAAGAATACAATTTAGAAACAACACTTTTAATTGAGCCTGGTAACGAAGAAGCTTTATTAATGTTAATGAAAATTGCTTTAGAAAAATCTAATTATGAAAAAGTTAAAGATCTTTCAGACAAGTTTGTAAAAGTTTGTAAAAATTTATGTAATGAAAACCAAGATATTCAAGAGTCATTGAAAAATATAGAACCTGAAAATAATGAGTCTTGATCAAAATCTTAACAAAATCTTAATAATAGATTTTGGTTCTCAATTTACTCAATTAATTGCAAGAAGAGTAAGAGAATTAGGTGTGTTTTCTGAAATAGTTAGTCACAAAAAAATAAAACTAAAAGACATAAATCACAGTATTAAAGGAATAGTATTATCTGGCGGCCCATTAAATGTTTATCAAATAAATAAATATTCATTTGATAAAAAAATTTTACAACTTGATGTACCAGTTCTTGGAATATGTTTTGGGCATCAAATTTTATCAAAACTTAACGGTGGAAGGGTAAAACAATCAAAACATAGAGAATTTGGTTTAGCTAATGTTTATAAAAAGAATAACAGTCTTTTAACAACTAATTTTTTTGGAAACAAAAAATCCAAACAAGTTTGGATGAGCCATGCTGATCAAGTTTCAAAACTTCCTAAAAATTTTAAAGTTGTAGCATCAAGCACTAATTCAAAATTTGCAATTGTTGAAAATAAAATAAAAAAATATTACGGGGTACAATTCCACCCAGAGGTAACTCATACAGAGAATGGAAAAAAATTAATTAGTAATTTTATTTTTTCAATTTGTAAAATTAAAAAGAATTGGTCATCTAAGGATCAAAAAAATCAACTTATTAAAGATGTCAGAAAACAAGTTGGAAATAACAAAGTTATTTGTGCATTATCAGGAGGCGTGGATAGTAGTGTGGTTGCCCAATTACTGAATAAAGCTATTGGTAAAAAACTTTATTGTATTTTTGTAAACACTGGCCTTTTAAGAAAAAATGAGGAAGTACAAGTAGTTCAGACTTTTAAGAAGCGTTTAAAAATGAATTTAATTTATGTAAATGCCGAAAAAGAATTCTTAAAAAAATTAAAAAATGTTTCTGATCCAGAGAAAAAAAGAAAAATAATTGGCAATTTATTTATTAAAATATTTGAACGGTATGCTAAGAAAATCAGAAATGTTAAATTTTTAGCTCAAGGAACTCTCTATCCAGACTTAATTGAAAGTAGGTCAGTTACAGGTAGCCAAACTTCTAAAATTAAATCACACCATAATGTCGGTGGCCTCCCAAAAAAAATGAATTTAAAATTAGTAGAACCACTAAAATTCTTATTTAAGGACGAGGTAAGAAAATTAGGATTAGAGTTAAATTTAAGTAAAGAAATTATTTCAAGACATCCTTTTCCTGGACCAGGTTTAGCTATTCGAATGCCAGGTATTATAACTAATGAAAAAATTAAAATTCTAAAAGAGGCTGATTATTACTTTATTCAAGCTTTAAAAGATCACGGTCTTTATCATAAGATTTGGCAAGCTTATGCAGCATTACTTCCAGTAAAAACAGTGGGTGTTATGGGAGATAATCGTACTTATGAATACTTATGTTTATTAAGAGCAATTACATCTGAAGATGGAATGACAGCTGACTATTATGAATTTAAAAAGTCTTTTATGCAAACCATATCAAATAAAATAGTTAACAGTATAAGGGGTATAAACAGAGTAGTGTATGATGTCACTTCTAAACCACCTAGCACTATTGAATTAGAGTAGTTTTTAATTATAAATTAACATTATGAAATATTTACACACAATGATTAGAGTCAAAGACGTGGATGAGTCTCTAAGATTTTTCTGCGAAGGGCTTGGTTTAAAAGAAACAAGAAGAATGGAAAATGAAAAAGGAAGATTTACATTAATTTTTCTTGCAGCACCAAATGATGAAAAAGCAGAAATAGAATTAACGTTTAATTGGGATGGTGATGAACTTGGAGAAGGTTCAAGAAATTTTGGTCATCTTGCCTATAGAGTAGATAATATTTATGAAACTTGCCAAAGATTAATGGATATGGGCTACACGATTAATAGACCGCCAAGAGATGGTCATATGGCTTTTGTTAGATCACCAGACAAAATTTCAATTGAAATACTTCAAGAAGGAAATTTAGAACCCAAAGAGCCTTGGGCCTCAATGGAGAATACTGGTACCTGGTAATATTTTTCTAATGTGGATTGCTAAGTTTAACAAACCATACAAGGAAAAAATTAAAAAATTAACTTTTAATTTTGCAGATATTAAGAAAGGTGAAACGATGCTAGTTTCATCTCCAAGTTCAATAGCAAAATATATTCATAAAATTCCTAAAGGTAAAAAAAAAACAGTTATTGAAATGAGAGAAGCTTTAGCTAAAAAAGCCAAAGCTAACAAAACGTGCCCAGTATCTACAGGGATTTTTTTAAGAATTGCTATAGAGGCATCATTAGAGGAACAAATTAAAAAAAAAACTAAAAAACCAAAACTTCCTTTTTGGAGAATTATTGACGAAAAATCTCCTATTGCAAAGAAACTATCTATATCTAAAAAGCTTCTGAAAGCTTATAAGAACCAAGAATTTATAAATGAGTAAAATTAAAAAATTTATTGCAAAAAAAAATAAGTCAAAAATAGTTAGTCTAACTGCCTATTCAAAAAATATTGCTTCTATATTGGATAATTATTGTGATTTAATTTTAGTAGGAGACTCACTTGGTTCGGTTTTATACAATTATAAATCTACAAGAGAAGTAAATTTGAGCACTATGATTGAACACTCTAAAAGTGTGAGAATGGGTATAAAAAAAAGTTTAATGATTGTTGATATGCCACATAACACTTATCGAAATCCTAAAGAGGCAGTGAAAAATGCAAAACAAATAATGAAAAAAACAAAGTGTGACGGTGTAAAATTAGAAGGTGGAAAAAAAATTTATGAAATAATCAAATCTTTAGTTAATAACAAAATTCCAGTAATGGGCCATCTAGGGTTGCTTCCTCAGTCAGATAAAACTTTCAAATTTAAAGGAAAAAAAAAGTTAGAGAGAAACAACATTATAAAAGACTCACAATTATTAGAAAAAGCTGGAGTGTTTTCAATTGTTTTAGAATGTGTTGAAACTTCTTTAGCAAAGCTTGTCACGCAAAATTTAAAGATACCAACTATTGGTATTGGAGCTTCCAAATATTGTGATGGTCAAATATTAGTTTTTGATGATTTAATCGGATTAAATCCAATGAATTACAAATTTGTAAAAAAATATGCAAATATTAGAAATGATATTTCTAAAGCTGTTTCAAATTATTCAAAAGAAGTTAGAAAAATTAAATTTCCTAATAAAAAAAATTCTTTTTAATTAAAAGTATTTTTTAAATTCTTCATTAATATTTAATATTTCAAGGTCAACTAATCCGCCAATTACCAATTGTAGACCAACGATTAAGATAAATACTAAGCCGATATATGCTATCCAAATATGTCTTTGTATATAATTAGCCATATATGTTGCTAAAGCACCAGTTAGAACAACTGATAACATCAGTCCAAATATCATAAATCCAAAATATCCTTTTGCTGCCGCAACTACACCAATGACATTATCAAAACTAATCATGATATCTGCAAATAATACTTTTCCAATGCTACTAATGTATGAAGGTTCTTTACCTTTTTTAGTAGTGGGTTTTACTTTTTTAATGTCTAGTAAATCTTTCCTTAAATCATTAACAATCCAAATTAATAACAAGCCACCCAAAATTTTGATAAAATAAAATTCAAACAAAAAAGTCGCAAAAATTGCAAAAAAAATTTTAAAAACAAACGCTCCAATTACACCCCAAAGAATTATTTGTTTTCTATTTTTTGGAACAAAATTTGAAGCAATAGATCCAACTATTACAGCATTATCTGCTGTTAATATAATTGTGATAAAAATTATATTGGTTAAAATTATGAGCTCTTCAATCAAGATAACATTATAATAGTATAATCTGACAATTTTTCAATGAGACCATAATGATAATTTTATTGATTTAACCTCTAAGAGATAATTAAATGTTAATTTTAAAAAGGAGGATAGATGAAATTATTCAAATTATTTATATCTATAATTACTTCAGTATTATTATTTGCAAACGTTTCTTTAGCTGAAAAATGGGATATGGCACTAGCTTATGGTGCTGGAAACTTTCATTCTGCTAATGCAACAGAATTTGCAAAGAATGTAACTGAAAAAAGTGGTGGAAAACTTACAATTGTTACTCACCCAGGTGGTTCATTATTTAAAGGTGGTGAAATTTTCAGAGCTGTAAGAACAGGTCAAGCACCTATTGGTGAAAGATTTATGTCTGCTCTTGGAAAAGAAGATCCTTTATATGAAATTGACTCATTACCTTTCTTAGCAACTACTTATGATGATGCTATGAAATTATATGAAGCTTCAAAGCCATATATTGTTAAGAGTCTTGACGAAAAAGGATTGGTATTTCTTTATGCAGTACCATGGCCTGCTCAAGGACTTTACAGTAAAAAGCAAATTAAAAAAGTTGGTGATCTAAATGGATTAAAATTTAGAGCATACAACTCTGCAACAATTAGAATTGCGGAGTTAACAGGAATGTCGCCAACTAAAATTGAAGCAGCTGAAATTAGCCAAGCATTTTCTACAGGTGCCGTTGAAAGTATGATTACTTCTCCTACAACTGGAAAAAATAGCAAGATTTGGGAAAATGGTGTTAAATATTTTTATGATATAGCAGCATGGTTTCCAAAAAATATGATCATAGCTAATAAAGCAGCTTGGAATAAACTTGATAAAGCAACTCAAGATCTTGTCATGAACCAAGCAGCAATTGCTGAAGAAAAGGGTTGGGAATTATCTAAACAAGGTAATACTGGAGATAAGAAAGCTTTAGCAGATGCTGGAATGGAAGTAGGCGAAGTTAATTCAGCTTTGAAAAAACATTTTGAAAAAGTTGGAGCAACAATGTCTGAAGAATGGAAAGCAAAAGCTGGAGACAGAGGTGCTGCAGTTTTATCTGCTTACAAATAAATAGTCTTAAAAAAAAGGCCAACTTGTAGTAAGTTGGCCTTTTTACTAAATGTTTCAATCAATAAATAATAATCTAAATAAACTTTACAAATTTTCAGGTTATTTAGCTGCTTTTTTTTTAATACTTGTTGCAGTTTTTATTTTAATTGGAATTTCCTCGAGGATTTTTGGTTTTTACATAAGGGGTTTAGCTGAGTACTCAGGCTACTGCATGGCTGCAGCCTCTTTTTATGCTTTAGCTTTTACTTTTGTTGAGGGTGGACATATTCGAATTACTCTTTTCTTAGAAAAAGCCTCTTCATCTTATAAGAGATTTTTAGAAATATGGTGCCTGATTGTAGCAACAATTTTTTCAGGTTATTTGTCTTTTTACTTATGGAAAATGTTATTAATCTCTTATGATTTTCAAGAGAGAAGCGAAGGTGCAGATGAGATCTTAATTTGGATACCTCAAACTAGTGTAGCTATTGGATCTTTAATTCTTTTTATAGCTGTTTTACATAAATTTATTTTAACAATTTTAAATAAGAATGACTGAAATATTTCTCATAATATTTTTTATAAGTGTACTTTTATTCTTTCTTGGATCTGGCATCTGGGTAGCAATAAGCATGATAGGTGTTTCAACAATTGGAATGATGCTATTTACTTCAAGACCAGTTGGAGATGCCATGGCAACTACGATATGGGGAACCTCATCATCATGGACATTAACAGCTTTACCATTGTTTGTTTGGATGGGTGAAATATTATTTAGGACCAAGTCATCAGAAAACTTATTTGCTGGACTATCACCATGGATGCAAAAATTACCTGGTGGATTAATTCATGTAAATGTTGTTGGTTGTGCACTTTTTGCTGCAATTTCTGGCTCTTCTGCTGCAACTGTTGCAACAGTAGGTAAGATGTCTATCCCAGAACTAAGAAAAAGAAAATATCCAGAAAAAATTTTGTTAGGTAGTCTAGCTGGCTCAGGAACTTTAGGACTTCTTATACCTCCTTCAATAATATTAATAATTTATGGAGTAACTGTTCAAGAGTCTATAGCAAAGCTATTTATTGCAGGAATTATTCCAGGGATAATGATTGCACTTATATTTATGTCTTACGTGATGATTTGGTCTTTAATAAATAAAAAAAGCATGCCAAAGTATGTAGAAAATTTTTCCTTTCTAGAAAAAATAAGAAAATCAAAACAACTATTACCAGTAATTATTTTAATATCAGCTGTGATTGGATCAATATACACTGGAGTTGCAACAGCAACTGAGGCAGCTTCTTTAGGTGTGGTAGGGGCTTTAATTTTATCTTACTTTCAAAAAAGCTTAACCATTGAAACATTTAAACAATCATTATTAGGAGCAACTAAAACATCTTGTATGATTGCTTTTATTTTAGCTGGCTCTACATTCTTATCACTAGCTATGGGATTTACTGGTCTTCCGAGAAATCTAGCTATCTGGATACAAAATATGGAGCTATCACCTTATGTATTAATTTTTGTATTAATGATTTTCTATATTATTCTTGGAATGTTTCTTGATGGAATTTCAGCAGTAGTATTAACAATGGCAATTATTGAACCAATGATTAGACAGGCTGGTTTTGATATGATTTGGTTTGGTATATTTTTAGTTATTGTAGTTGAGATGGCTCAAATTACTCCACCTGTAGGATTTAATTTATTTGTTTTACAAGGAATGGCTAACAAAGATATGGGATTTATTGCAAGAAGTGCTTTTCCATTATTTTTATTAATGATACTTGCAGTAATACTCGTTGTTATTTTTCCTGAAATTGCATTATGGATGCCTCAACAAATGGTTCAAAATATTAATTAATATTTTGATTTTTTCGTTCCATCAATAATTTCTTTTAATTCAGTGTACTCTTCACAATTACAACTTTCTAATACTTTTAATCTTTCTTTAGCTAAATCTAATCTATTTGTGACAACATATAATTCACCCAAATATTCATTTATCCCTACGTGATTTGGATCAATTTCTAAACCTAAAAGATAATACTTTTCTCCATTTTCAAAATCTCCAAGTTTCCTAGTTGTAAAACCAAGATAGTTTAAAGTATCTGCTTTGAGTGGTTTTTTTTTGTTTGATTTGATTAACAAAGCTTGAGCTTTTTTATATCTTTTATTGGCTTTTTCTATTTTTCCTTTTTTTTCATATTTTTTAGCCGCTTTAATTAAAGTAACTGCCTGAGTATAATCTGATTTTACTTTACTAGTGCTCTCTGATCCTGCGGAATATGAATTTGTTGATAGTAAAACTAAAAACAAAAGTGAATAAAAAGTTTTTTTGATCATATAAATTTTTTCATTTGGTTAAGTGGTTTTAATTGCAGCCCATTTTCTATTAAATTTTCCCTAATTGATTTTGCAGTAGATAATGAACTTTCATTATCCCCATGTATGCATACAGAGTCTATTTCACAAGGTATCTGCTTTCCACTGTGACAATTAAGTGACTGATTTTTAACCATATTTAATACGTGTTTTTTAGCTTCTTCTGGATCAGTAATAAGAGCGTGTGGTTTTTTTCTAGAAACCAAATTGCCATCATCCTCATAATTTCTATCTGCAAAAATTTCACAAGCTATACGAATGTTTAGTTTTTTGGCTGCTTCTTCCATTTTAGATCCTGTAGGAACCAAATAAATTAAATCTTTACTAATTTCGTTTATAGCTTTTGCTAAAGTAGTAGCTAAATCTATATCCTCACAAGCCATATTATTTAAAGCACCGTGTGGTTTTATGTGAGTAACATTCTCTCCATGATCTTGAGCAATTTTTTGAAGAATTTCATATTGATCAATAATCAATTGCCTTACCTCATTAGGTGGAAGATTCATTCTTTGCCTGCCAAAATTTTCAGGGTCATTAAATGACGGATGCGCTCCAATACTAACACCATTTTTTTTTGAAATTTGAACTACTTGATTCATCGACTCACTATCACCTGCATGATACCCACATGCGACATTTGCAGAATTAACTATTTCTAGTAAATCTGGATCATACTTATTTGAATGATGTTTTGATTTTTCACCTAAATCGCAATTTATATTAATTTCCATAGTCTCTAATGTTAAGTATAACATGACATGATAAAAAATATATCAAATCTTGGTGACGCAGCATTGTACTGTGATTTTGGTAATGAAGTAAATAAATCAATTAATTCACAAGTTATAAAATATTTTAAAACTATTAAAGAAAAAAAATTTGAAGGGATAAATAATTTAACACCTTCTTATAATAAATTAATTATTTCGTATGATCTAAAAAAAACAAATTTTAAAGAAGTAAAAAATTATGTTGAAAACATTAATGCTCAAGACTCAAAAGATATAAATTCTAAAAAATTAGAAATACCAGTTTGTTGTCATGAAAATTTTTCAATGGACATTAAAAGATTGGAAGAAATATTAAAATTAAGTAGAGAAAAAATTTTAGAGAATTTTTTAAATAAGGAATATTTTTGTTACATGACAGGGTTTATTGCTGGCATGCCTTTTCTTGGTGACTTAGATGAGAATATGCGAGCTCAACGTTTAGAAACCCCAAGAGTAAAAGTGCCCAAGGGATCTGTTGCATTAACTGAGCAATTTGCAAATATTTATACATTTGAAAGTCCAGGTGGATGGAACATTCTAGGAAATACTCCTTTGGATGTCTTTGATAGCTCAAAAGAAGATAAACCAAATCTAATTAATCCAGGCGATACAGTAATTTTCAAGGAAATTACAATAGACCAGTATAAAAATTATAATGAGTAGCAATTATTTAGAAATAATTAGACCTGGAATTAATACTACTTTTCAAGATAAAGGTAGGGATCATCTTTATCATATTGGTATTCCATTTAGTGGTGCTATGGATAACCGAAATTATCTTATAGCTAATAAACTTGTTAACAATAATTTAGACTCTGCAGTGATAGAGTTTGCATATCAAGGTCCTCATATAAAATATTCCGGGGAAAAAATTAATTGTGCCATCACTGGAGATGTAATTTTTTCAATTAAAAAAAAAGATACTGAAATTGAGGGTAAATGTTACGAAAGTTATCAAATTGAAAATGGAGATGAGATAAATATCATATCTACAAATAAATCAGTTTATGGATATTTAGCATTAGGTGGAGAGTTCGATTTAAAATTTCAATGGAATAGTTGTTCTATAAATACGAAAGCAAATATTGGATCTAATGATGGAAAAAAATTAGATGTAGGGCAAAGAATTAATTTAAAAAAAATAAATTCAAATAAGGATATTAAAAAAACTAATTACATTAATACCAAAATAGAAAACATAAGGGTGATCAAAGGTACTAATTTTGATTACTTTTCTGAAGAAGGTAAAAAAATATTTTATGAAAAGGAATTCACAGTATCCAAACTTTCAGACAGAATGGGTATGAGACTAGAGGGACCTAAAATTGATAATATTGTGAATACCAACATAAAATCGGAGGGTTTGATTAAAGGTGTAATCCAAGTACCGGCAGACGGAAATCCAATTATAATGCTTTCAGATCATGGTACTATTGGTGGTTATCCAAAAATTGGAGTTGTGGCTAGTGTCGACTATGACCGATTAGTACAGATGTCTCCTGGTTCAAAAATAAAATTTAAAGAGATTAATTTATCTGATGCAGAGACTTTATTTAAGTTATATGAAATGGAAACTCAAAATTTACTATCACAAATTTAATGAATTTTTTATCAAAAATACCAGGTCCTTTTTTAGTTTTTTTAGGAGCTTGTGCATTAAGTTTTGGAGGTTTAATTGTTAAGTCTTTTGACGGATCTACACTTTGGCAAATATTATTTTGGAGATCACTTTTCTTTATTGGAGTAATTACAATTTTTTTAATCTTTACTTACAAAGGAAAAATTTTAAGTGCTCTTTATAAATCTGGAATTCCAGGTTTATTTGGAGGTATAATTTTATCCATTGGATTTGCTAGCTATGTATTTGCTATGTATGAAACAACGGTAGCTAATGCAAACTTTATAATTCAAACTCAAGCTTTGTTTTTAGCAATTTTTGGTTATGTATTTTTAAAAGAAAAAATTTCAAAAATTACATTAACTTGCATTATTACAGCAGTAGCTGGTATCATTTTAATGTTGGGAAGTTCACTAACACCAGGTCAAATGACTGGAAACTTAGTTGCATTTATTATGCCGATATCATTTGCAATCTTAATTTTAATTGTAAGAAAATATCCAAAAGTTGACATGATACCTTTACAACTAGTTGCTGGAATTTTTGCAACACTAATAGGTTTGTTTATGTCACCGAGTATTTTGGTTTCAACAAATGATATTTTTTTAGGTTTTATTGCAGGATTTTTTCAAGTTGGACTTGGATTTATACTTATAACAATTGGAGCAAGATCAACTCCTTCAGCATTTGTTGGAATAATTATGTTAACTGAAGCTGTTCTAGGACCTATGTGGGCATGGATGTTTGCAAACGAAAATCCGCCACTTATAGTGCTTTTTGGTGGAGCGGTAGTTATAACAGCGGTAGTTATACAGTTTTTGTCTCCATTACTTGTTAAAAAACTAGCCAAATAAATTTCACATAAACATTTTAAATGTGTTATAAATTTATATACGGGAGAGACTACTTTTGTAGCGCCGAAGGAGCAACCACCCCGGAAACTCTCAGGCAAAAGGACCGTACATATTAACTCTGGAAAGAGAATTATTCTCGCCGAAGGAGCAAATCTCTCAGGCACCAAGACAGAGGGGGCACAGAAGAGTTAATATGGAAATAAAAAAGACATCGCTAAATAAACTTCATCAAAGTAACAACGCTAAGTTTGTTGAATTTGCTGGCTATGAAATGCCTATTCAGTATAGCAAAGGTATTATTGAAGAACATAAATTCACAAGATCGCATTCTGGAATATTTGATGTATCTCATATGGGTCAATTATTTATATATGGTGATGAAAGTTTAACAGAGGAATTAGAAAAGATTTTTCCATTAGATTTAAAAAATCTAAAGCAAAACTGCTCTAAATACAGTTTTTTAATGAATGAAGATGCTGGAATTTATGATGATTTAATCATCACCAAAATAGAGGAAGGGTATTTAATTATCTTAAATGCTGCATGTAAAGATAAAGATTTTGAGATTTTATCTAATTTACTAGGTTCGAAATTTAAAATGAATTTAGATAACAATAGATCTTTGATAGCAATTCAAGGACCTAAATCTGTTGAAATTTTAAATTCAATTATAAATGGGGTTGATCAATTAAATTTTATGACAGGAAATTGGTTTGATTCTGATAATCAAAAATTATTTGTCACAAGATCAGGTTATACAGGGGAAGATGGATTTGAAATTTCAATTTCTAACGACAAAGCTGAAAAATTCGTTGAAAATTTAATAGAAAAGGGAGCACAACTTATAGGACTTGGGGCAAGAGATACCTTGAGATTAGAAGCTGGATTATGTTTATATGGTCACGAATTAGATATTAATAAAACACCAGTTGAGGCAAACCTTAGATGGGCAATCTCAAAATCTAGATTATCAAATGGGGGTTTTATTGGATCAAAAAAAATTATGAATCAAATGCAAGATGGAGCAAGCCAAATAAGAGTAGGGATTAAACCCGAAGGTAGATTAATTGCTAGAGAAAAAACTAAAATATTTGATGATACAGATAAACAAATCGGTGAGATAACTAGTGGAACGTTTGGACCAAGTGTAAATGGTCCTATAGCGATGGGTTATGTTAATAAAGAGTTTTCAAAAGTTGATACTAAAATTTTGCTTGAGGTAAGAGGGAAAAAACATCCAGCAAATGTTTGTGCATTACCATTTTATAAAAAAAATTATGTGAAAGGAGTAAATTAATGAGTGAAGTAAAGTTTTCAAAAGAACATGAGTGGATTACTTTAGAAGGAGATGTAGCCACAATAGGAATTACAAAGCATGCAACAGAAATGCTTGGTGATATCGTTTTTGCAGAACTTCCTGAAAAAGGTTCTAATGTTGAAAAAGATGGAACCGCAGGAGTAGTAGAGTCTACGAAAGCTGCTAGTGATGTTTATACTCCAGTTAGTGGTGAAGTAGTAGATACTAATCAAGCTATTGTAGATGATCCTTCTAAAATTAATGAAGATCCAGAGGGTTCAGCATGGTTTTTTAAACTTAAAATGAAAGATCAATCTGAAATGGATAGCCTAATGAACAAAGAAGAATACGATAAATTTGCAAAGGAGAGTGCTAGCTAATGTTACATAATTCTCAAAAAGATTTTTTAAAAAGACACATTGGACCTTCAGATGAAGATCAAAATAAAATGCTTAAGGAACTTAATTACAAATCACTAGATGATTTAATCAAAAGTACAGTTCCAGAAAAGATCCAATTGAAAGATGAATTAAATATTGGTGAGTCTAATTCAGAATATGAAGCATTAAGAAAATTAAAAGCAATTTCGAAAAAAAATCAAATTTACTCTAACTTTATAGGGATGGGTTATTATGGCACTTATACCCCATATGTAATTTTAAGAAATATTTTAGAAAATCCAGGTTGGTACACTTCTTATACACCTTATCAACCCGAGGTAGCTCAAGGAAGATTAGAAATGCTGCTCAATTTCCAACAAATGATAGTTGATTTTACAGGAATGGATATTGCAAATGCATCTTTATTAGATGAAGGAACAGCAGCTGCAGAAGCGATGGGATTAAGCCATAGATTAAATAAAAAGGACAACAATTTAGTTTTTGTATCAGAAAATTGTCATCCACAAACTATAGATGTAATCCAAACAAGAGCAGAACCAATGGGATTAAAAGTACTTGTTGGTAATGAAGATAAAGTATTAGATCAATTAAAAGAAGATTTAGTTTGTGGTATATTACAATATCCAGGAACGTTAGGAGATATAAAAGACCCTAGTGAAGCAATAAGTAAAATTCATAAAAAAAATGGTAAAGCAATATTAGCTTGTGATTTATTAGCACTTGCTAAATTAAAAACACCAAGAGAACTAGGAGCAGATATTGCCGTAGGAAGTTCTCAAAGATTTGGAATTCCAATGGGTTATGGTGGACCTCATGCAGCTTTCTTTGCAACTAAGGACGAATACAAAAGATCTATGCCAGGAAGAATTGTAGGGGTCTCTGTTGATAGACATGGAAACAAAGCTTACAGACTATCATTACAAACTAGGGAACAACATATAAGAAGAGATAAAGCTACAAGTAATATTTGTACAGCCCAAGCTTTGTTAGCAATTGTTTCAGCTGCATATGCCATTTACCATGGACCAGATGGAATTAAAACTATTGCTGAGAGAGTTTCTCAATTAGCTAAAAATTTTGCAGATAAATTGAAACAATCTGGATATGAAATTTATTCAGATCATTTCTTTGATACAGTTACAATTGTAACAAAAGATAAAACTGATCAAATCTATAAAAATGCTTTAGATCAAAAAGTAAATATTAGAAGAGTAAATTCTGAAATGTTGGCAGTTTCTTTTGATGAAAAGAAAAATGTTTATAGAGTAAATCAATTGTTAAAAATTTTTAATGCAGCTGAATCAATTAAAAAAGAAGATCCAACAGTAAGTTTACCCAATCTTCCAAAAAATTTATTAAGAACTTCAAAATATTTAGAGCACCCAGTTTTTAATTCTTATCATTCAGAAACTGAGATGCTTAGGTATTTAAAAAAATTAGAAGATAAAGATATAGCTCTTAATAGAACTATGATTGCACTTGGCTCATGCACTATGAAATTAAATGCTACTGCAGAAATGATACCTATTTCATGGAGAGAATTAGCAGAGCCTCATCCATTTGTGCCTATTGAGCAGATGGAAGGGTATAGAGATTTATTCACTGATCTTAAAAATTGGCTAAGATCAATTACAGGTTTTTCTGGAGTTTCACTTCAACCAAATGCAGGTGCTCAAGGGGAATATGCAGGATTAATGGTTATTAGAAAGTATCATTTAGATAGAGGCGAAGAAAACAGGAATATATGTTTAATACCAAGTTCAGCTCATGGTACTAATCCTGCTAGCGCACAAATGGTAGGAATGAAAGTTGTCGTTGTTGATTGTGACAAAGAAGGAAATGTTGATTTTGAGGATTTAAAGAAAAAAGCAGAAATGCATTCTGAAAATCTTGGAGCATTAATGGTCACTTATCCGTCTACTCACGGAGTATTTGAGGAAAAAATTACAGATATATGTGAGTTAATTCATAAACACGGTGGCCAAGTTTATATGGATGGTGCAAATTTGAACGCGCTTGTTGGTATAGCTAGACCAGGAAATTTTGGTCCAGATGTTTGTCACATAAACTTACACAAAACATTCTGTATTCCACATGGCGGTGGAGGACCAGGAATGGGACCAATTGCATGTAAAAGACATTTACAAGTTTATTTGCCTAATCATCCAGTTGTTAAGGACTGTGGACCTGCTACAGGAATAGGAGCAGTTTCAGCAGCACCTTGGGGAAGCTCAAGTATTTTATCAATTTCCTGGATGTATATTAAAATGATGGGTTCTGAAGGTTTAAAATTAGCTACTCAAATTGCAATACTAAATGCAAATTATATAGCTCATAGACTTAAAGATCATTACCCAATTCTTTATAAAGGTTCAAACGGTAATGTAGCTCATGAATGTATTATTGATATTCGATCAATTAAAACTGAAACAGGGATTACCGAAGAAGACATAGCTAAAAGATTGATCGATTATGGTTTTCATGCACCAACAATGTCATGGCCAGTAGCAGGCACAATGATGATTGAACCAACTGAAAGTGAAAGTTTGTCCGAGTTGGATAGATTTTGTGATACTTTAATTAGCATTAAATCTGAAATAGATATGATCAAGTCAGGAAAATTTGATAAAGTTGATAATCCAATTAAAAATGCACCTCATACAGATATTGAATTAGCTTCAGATGAATGGAGTCACAAATATTCAAGAGAGCAAGCTGCGTATCCTGCAAAATTCTTAAAAGCAAATAAATTTTGGCCTCCGGTTGCAAGAGTTGATAACGTATATGGAGATAAAAATATTTTTTGTACTTGTCCAAGCATGGATGAATTTAAAGAAGATGCAGCATAATAATTAATGAAAATTGCTGTTGTTGGCTCAGGTATTTCTGGATTAAGTGCTGCTTATTATTTATCTAAAAAACATCATGTAGATCTTTTCGAGCAAGAAGATCATTTTGGTGGACACTCACATACAATAGATATTTTTTTTGATGAAAAAAAAGTTTCTGTAGATATTGGTTTCATTGTTTTTAATTTTCAGACTTATCCAAATTTAATTAATTTTTTTAAGGAAAATGATATTCAAATTGAAAAAAGCAATATGTCTTTTTCAGTTTCAGTAGATAATACAAACTTTGAATATTGTGGAAAAGGGTTGAGTGGAATTTTCTCTAATAAATCAAATTTGTTTAACATAGAGTTCTTAAAAATGTTTTTTGATATCATTAAATTTTATAAAAAAAGTGATCAAGTAAATGTATCAAATGATAAAATTACCTTAGGTGAATATTTAAAAATTAATAAACTATCAAAAACATTTGTTGATTATCATATAATACCAATGGTATCTGCAATTTGGTCTATGCCTCCTTATGAAGCGAGTAAGATGCCAATTAGTTTCTTTCTTAGATTTTTCCAAAATCATGGTTTGTTTAAATTGAAAAATAGACCGCAGTGGTACACGGTAACCAATAGAAGCAGAACTTATGTTAGTAAAATACTTTCCCAAATAAGTGGTGAACACTACAAAAATTACAAAGTTACAAGAGTTAAAAGAAAATCATCTGGATTAGACCTATACTATGGTGGAGAAAGCGAATTTTTTGATTATGATAAAGTAGTTTTGGCAACACATGCTGATGAAGCCTTAAAGTTAATTGAAAATCCAACTGAGGATGAGAAAAATATTCTTTCGAATTTTAGCTATAAAGAAAATATAGCTTACATACATACAGATCAGCGTGCCATGCCAAAAAATAAAAAAGCTTGGTCTTCTTGGAATTCATCAATAGACGACAAGAATTTAGAGAAAAATTCAATAACCTACTGGTTAAATTTATTACAAAATTTAAAGTGTGATGAAAATATTTTCTTAACACTTAATCCTTACTTCGATATTGATGAGAAAAAAATATTGAGAAAAGTAAAATTTACACATCCATATTACGATCAAAAAGCATTAGATGCTCAATCAGAGCTTATTAAAATACAAAATCAAAAAGATTTACTTTTTTGTGGCAGTTATTTTGGTTACGGATTTCATGAAGATGGAATAAAATCATCTATTGAAATGCTGAAAAACCTTAATGATTAGTTCTTGTATATATAATGGAAATGTAATCCATAAGAGATTTAAACCAAAAGAACATTCTTTTAAGTATAAAGTATTTTCATTATTTATAGATCTATCAGAGCTAAATGAGCTTAATGATAAATTAAAATTTTTTTCATTAAATAAATTTAATCTTATTAGTTTTTATGAGAAAGATCATGGTGATCGTGATGGGTCATCTCTTTTTGAGTGGGTAAAAAAAAATCTAATTAGTAATGAAATCAGAACAGATAACATAAAAGTTAAACTTTTATGCTATCCAAGAATATTTGGTTATGTTTTTAATCCACTAAGTATTTTTTTTGTATATGATAGAAATGATAATTTAATTTCTATTTTATATGAAGTTAAAAATACATTTGGTGAGCAACACACATATGTTTTTAAAGTAGAGGGACAAAATAAATTAATTCAAAATAATTGTTCAAAGAAATTTCATGTTTCACCATTTATTGAAATGGATTGTAATTATTTTTTTAGGATATTAAATCCAGAGCAGAAGTTGTCAGTTGTAATTGATCAATATGATCAAGAAGGAAAAATTCTTTTTGCATCTCAGGATGGTGAAAGATCTGATTTGACAAGTAAAAACTTAATGAATTCTTATCTAAAACACCCTTTAATGACATTTAAAATTATCTCTGCGATACATTTTGAAGCGTTTAAATTGTGGATTAAAGGAATAAAATTTATTAAGAAAAAATTTAAAATTAAAAATAATATAACAGTAGAAAACTAATGTTTTTAAATAACGCTGCAGATAAATTAGTTTTTAAATTTCTTAATAAAATAAATTATGGTTATCTAGAGCTCACTACACATGATGGAAAAGTTTTAAAGTTTGGAAATCCAAATCAAAAATTGCATGCAAATATTTCAATCAAAAAACCAGATTTTAATTATAATTTAATTAGAGGTGGCAGTATTGGATTTGCCGAAAGCTACATGAGAGGTGAATTTGAAACTGATAACTTATCAAACTTAATTGAATTAACTGCAAGAAATATAGAAGTTATATATAAATTCTCAGGCCTTCTTGATTTTCCAATAATTAATTTTGTAAAAAATAAAATAATCAAAAATACAAAAAGCAGAAGTAAAGAAAATATTGCTAAACATTATGATCTTGGGAATGATTTTTTTTCTCTTTGGTTAGATGACACACTTACTTACTCTAGTGCTATTTTTGATGATAAATCTAAAAATCTTTCTGACGCTCAAAATAATAAATATCAAAAATTAATTGATCTAATTAAACCAAATAATGGTGACAAAGTTTTAGAAATAGGATGTGGTTGGGGAGGTTTTGCTGAGTACTTAGGTAAAAAATATGATGTTAAACTTGACTGTATTACAATATCAAAAAAACAATTTGAATACGCAAAAGAAAGAATTTTTAAGTGTGGTTTAAATGAAAAAGTAAATATTGAAATAAAGGATTACAGAGATCTCAAAGGCAAATACAATTCAATTGCATCTATAGAGATGATAGAGGCTGTTGGTCAAAATTATTTAGAGGGTTATTTTAAAACTATTAAAACCAACTTATCTGATGGCGGTAAAGCAGCTATTCAAGCAATTACTATCGACGATAGGTTATTTGATAGATACAAAAACAAACAAGATTTTATTCAAAAATATATTTTTCCTGGTGGTTTTTTACCAAATAAAAATAGTATTAATCGTTATGTTTCTGATAATGGCTTAAATATAAATTCATACATTTCTTATGCTGATCATTATGCAAATACATTGGCTATATGGAGAAATGAGTTTTTAAAAAAATGGGATATAATAAAAAATCAAGGTTTTGATTTAACATTTAAAAGAATGTGGGAGTTTTACCTTTCTTATTGTGAAGCTGGATTTAAGTCAAAAAATATTGATCTGATACAATTTTCAATGCAAAACAAATAAAAATAATGGAGATATTTATGCGACATATAAAAATAATTAAGTCAATTTCATTGATAATTTCATTATTCTTAATTACAAGTTGCTCAAATAATAGTGCCATGAAACCAGAAGACTTTAAAAACAAAGAACCAAGATTAATTATTGAGGAATACTTATCTGGCAATGTTAAGGCTTGGGGTGTCCTACAAAATAGATCAGGAAAAGTTACAAGACAATTTTCTGCAGATTTAAATGGAACCTGGGATGGAAAGCAATTAATTCTTAAAGAAAAGTTTAATTGGGACGATGGTGAAGTTCAAGACAGAGAATGGACAATCAACAAAATTGACGAGCATAATTATGAAGGAACAGCAGGAGATGTTGTAGGTAAAGCAATAGGATATTCTTACGGACCAGCGTTTAAATTTGAATATGTTCTATTAGTTCCGGTTAAAGGCAAAGAATTAAAAATAACTTTTGACGATTGGATTTTTAAACAAGATGATAGAGTTGCAATTAATAGAGCAACAATGACTAAATTTGGTTTTAAAGTAGCTGAATTAACAGTTGTATTTGTAAAAGATTAACTATTTTTTTTGATATTTTGTTAGTTTTCCAACTAAACCAAAATAAATTTTACTCGGTAAAAAACTCAATAGTTTTAATGTAATTGTAAGTGATTTTGGAAAATGTATTTCAAATATATTTTTGTTAACTAAACCTTCATAAATTTGATCTGCAGCATACTCAGGGGTTTTTAAAAAAGGCATTTTAAAATCATTTTTATCTGTCATTGGCGTTTTAATAAACCCAGGAGACACTAAACAAACACGTACATTGTATCTTTTAAAATCAAAATACAAACTTTCAGCTAAGTTATTTAATGCAGATTTAGATGGCCCATATCCAGTTGAATTAGGTAACCCTCTATATCCTGCAATTGACGAAACAATAGTAATTATACCATTTTTTTTATCTCTAAAGTATTGTTCAACTGCTTTGATGCTATTCACAGTTCCAAAAAAATTTACTTTAAAAACATCTTCCATTTGTTCGACATCTATATCTTTTTCTTTTTTGGGATCCCATGTTCCAGTTGAAAAAAAACAAATATCTATATTTTCATATTTGTTTTTAATTTCGTTAAATACTTCTTTGCACTTTTCTTTATCTGTTACGTCTAAAGGAAAACTTGAAATATTTTCATAAGAATTTGAAAGTTCATTTAGTAATTCAGCTCTTCTTGCAGATATAGCAACGTTCCATCCCTTACTTGCAAATTTAATTGCTAAAGCTTTTCCAATACCAGTACTACCACCAGTAATCCAAATAGTTTTTTTACTCATTTTTTGTTATGTATATATCTAATATGTTTAAAAATAAATTTTTAACATTTATATTGTTTCTTGCTATTACATTCTCTGCTTCATTGATTGGCGGTTTAGCTACTGTTACTTTTAAAGAGCCATGGTACTCATTACTAAATAAACCATCATTTAATCCACCGGATTGGATATTCGGACCTGTTTGGACGATCTTGTATACATTGATGACAGTTGCAATATGGCTTTACTGGCATACAAAAAATAGAGATATGAATACTGTTTATATTTATTTTATCCATTTAGTATTCAATACAACTTGGAGTGTAGTTTTTTTTGTTTTCCATAACATGGTTTTGGCTCTTTTAGTATTAATCATACTAATAGCATTGATAATTAATCTTATTTTAAGGTTTAAACGCGTCAAGATGTTGAGTGCCTACCTAATGATTCCATATTTACTTTGGTGTAGCTTTGCACTAATTCTGAATACAAGCTTGATTATGTTAAATTAAATATGGATGATGTTGTAGTAATTGGTGGTGGAATAATAGGGGCTGCAACTGCTTATTTTTTATCCAAAGAGGGTAGAAAAGTTAAGGTTATTGAAAGAGATCCTACTTATAAAACAGCTTCATTCCCATTATCTCTAGGTGGTTTTAGAAGACAATTTTTCCAAAAAGAAAATATTTTATTAGGAAAATTTGCAAGAGAATTTATTTTTCAAATACCAGAACTATTAAAAACAGAAAAAAATCCTAACCCAACAGCTAGTATGGTAACTAATGGATATCTTTTAATGTTTGGTCCTGAGCATGCTGAAGAACAATATAGAGCATTAGAAAATCATAAAGAATGTGACGCAGGAACAAAAAATATTAAAGGGTCAGAATTATCTAAAGTTTTCCCTTATGTGAATAGTGAAGGGATAGAGACAGCAACTTATACGGATAATCAAAGTGAAGGATGGATTGATCCATTTATGTTTCATAGCGCTCTTAAAAGTAAAGCAATAGAGCTTGGAGCAGAATTTATTAAAGGTGAAGTAAAAAGTATTTCCGAAATAAATGCTAAAACAATTGTTTCTGCGGCTGGTTGTTGGACAAAAGAATTGTTAGAAGATATTCCTGTTGTTCCTCAAAAGCATACCGTGTTTAGAGTAAAATGCCCAACTTATATAAAAGAGATGCCACTAAGTGGAGACTTAACAACTGGTGTTTATTGGAGACCAGAAGGAGGGGAATATTTAGCAGGATCACCTATTTCTGTATTTGATGCAGATGATTTGGAACCAGCTTGGAATGATTTTGAGGAATTAGTTTGGCCAGCTCTTGCTAAGAGAATACCTGCCTTTGAGGAATTAAAGTTAACTGGTGGATGGGCAGGTTACTATGATTGTAATAGATTAGATAATAATGCAGTTGTTGGTAAGCATCCAAAATACGATAATGTTTACATGGCTTCTGGATTTACAGGCCGGGGATTAATGCAAGCACCAGGTATCGGTAGAGCCTTAACTGAATTAATCACAACAGGATCATACCAAACAATTGATATAAGTGATTTTGCAGTTGAGAGAGTTTTGGGTAAAACCGCTAGGCCAGAGCCCTACGTTTTATAAATTAAGTTCCACAAAAAGTTTGATATTTTTCGTTACTCGATGGAGCAGGTGCTTGATATTCTTCAATATTATTCTGATTGTCATAAGGATTTTTTAAAATAGCTAATAACTTTTTCATTTTATCTAAACTTCCTTTGTCAGCTTCAGCTAAAGCTTCTTCTACTTTATGATTTCTAGGAATTACAATTGGATTATTTGATTTCATAAGTTTGCTTTGTTTTTCCTTAGTTGAATTATTTAACTCAGATCTTTTTTTCCATTCATTTTTCCAATTGATAAAATCATTATTTTTGTAAATTCCATCAGAATTGATATCCATTAGATTACAAAAAGTATTTGTGTAATCTGCTTTATTTTTTTCCATCCAATTAAACAAATCATTAATTAATTTTTTATCATTTTTATCCTCACCAAATAGACCTAGTTTATCTCTCATCATATTTAACCATTTATCTTCATAAATATTTTGGAAATTATCTATTAAATCTGTTGCTAATTTAATTGCAGTGTCTTCATTTTTGTCAATTAGAGGGATTAGGCATTCTGCAAATCTTGCTAAATTCCACTTTGTAATTGGTGGTTGATTAGAAAAGGCATATCTTCCAAATTTATCGATTGAGCTAAATACAGTTTTTGGATCATAATGATCCATAAATGCACAAGGACCGTAATCTATTGTTTCACCTGAAATTGCCATGTTATCAGTATTCATAACTCCATGAATAAATCCAACTCTCATCCAATTGATTACTAGCTGGCATTGCTTTTCCATAACAAGATTTAACAAGTCTAATGCTTTTGAATTTGATGATTTAATTTCTGGATAATGTCTATTTATTGTGTAGTCGACTAAAGTATTTAAATTTTCGATGTTTTGAGTTGCAGCTATATATTGAAATGTTCCAACCCGAAGATGACTTGATGCAACTCTTGTTAATATAGCGCCCTGTAAAAGATTTTCTCTTACAACTTTTTCTCCAGTTTTAACAACAGCAAGGCTTCTAGTAGTTGGAATATTTAATGAATGTATCGCTTCGCTGATAATATATTCTCTAAGCATAGGTCCTAATGCTGCTCTTCCATCACCACCTCTAGAAAAAGAAGTTCTTCCTGAACCTTTAAACTGAATGTCAAAACGATTATCATTGTTAACTAAATGCTCACCCAATAAAACTGCTCTACCATCTCCTAACATCGTAAAGTGTCCAAACTGATGACCTGCATATGCTTGCGCAATGGTATTTGTTTCTTCTGGTATGGAGTTTCCAGAAAATATTTCTGCTAATTTTTTTTTATCTGTTTTTGAAAAATCTAAATTTAAAGTATAGGCTAGTTCCTCATTTAAAATTACTAATTCAGGATCATGAACAGGAGTTGGTTTAATATTTTCTTTAAACGTATTTGATAACTTTGAATATGTATTATCAAAATGCCAACCAATGGTCATTTTAATTAACTAACTTCAGCTTGATTTTCTTTTGGTTTAACTTCTGTTTTAAATTGATTAGAGATTTTTTGTACTTCAACAGAAGATACTTTGTATTCCGCACACATTGTTTCTTCATCTTTACCATGACCTGTAACCATATTAACCATATGCTCTGGGAAATGGAACGTAGTAAACACAATTCCTTCTTTAACTTTATCTGTAACCTCGACTTTAAGCGCAACCTCACCTCTACCTGAATAAAGTCTTCCAATATCACCAGTATTTAGATCTCTATGAGCCGCATCTTTTGGATGAATTAATAAAACATCTTCATCAACAATATTTATATTTTTTGTTCTTCTAGTCATTGTTGCAGCGTTGTAATGTTGTAAAACCCTGCTTGTTGTTAAAATCAAAGGATAGTCTTTTTGATTAGCTTCTATTTCTGATGTTTCTTTCCAATCAAAGTTTTTTAGTCGACCTTTACCTAGTTTAAATGTTTCTGTATGTAAAATTTTTGTATCAGTTCCATCTTCTTGAACTGGCCATTGTAATCCAAATTTTCCAAGTCTTTCTCTAGTAACTCCCTTAAAGAAAGGAACGATATCAGCAATTTCTGCTAGAACTTGATCTGCATCATAAGTTGGCTGATCAAATCCTAATTTCTGCATCATTTCAGTTACAATTAATCCATCAGGTTTAGTTCCTGGTAGAGGAGGTACAGCTCTGTTCACTCTTTGAATTCTTCTTTCAGTATTTGTAAAAGTTCCATCCTTTTCTAAGAAAGTTGTACCTGGCAGAACAACAGTTGCTAATTTTGCTGTTTCACTCATAAATATCTCTTGAACGACTAAAAGTTCTAAAGAGTTCATAGCTTCAATTACATGTGCGCTGTTAGGATCTGTTTGAACAATATCTTCTCCAATGATCCATAAACCTTTTAATTCCTTGTTTATTGCAGCTTCAAACATCTGAGGAATTTTTAATCCTGGCTTAGTTGGGTGAGTTACTCCATATTTTTCAGTATAGAATTCTTGATGCTTTTCATCAGCTACAGGAAAATAACCAGCACCTTGGTGAGGCTGACATCCCATATCTGCTGCACCTTGAACATTGTTTTGACCTCTTAAAGGATTAACCCCAACACCTTTTCTTCCAATATTTCCAGTAATCATTGCTAGATCTGCAATTAACATCACAGTTTTAGATCCTTGTTCGTGTTCAGTAACTCCTAAACCATGGAACTCCATTGAATTTCTTGCAGTAGCATATGCTATTGCTGCTTCTTTAACTAATTGTTTATCTACACCAGCTACTTTTGCTAAATGATCGACATCTTGTCTTTCAATTTCTTTTAAGAAATTATCAAAACCTTCTGTTCTATCTCTAACAAAATCTGCATTGTAAAGTTTTGATTTAATAATAAAGTGCAACATCATATTTAGAACTGCAACGTTAGTTCCTGGTCTTAGTTTAATATGATAATCAGCAAGTTTTGCTAGTTCAGTTGTAACTGGATCAAGTACAATTAATTTTTTACCTTTCATGACTTGTTGTTTTATTTTTGCACCTGTTACAGGATGAGCATTAGTAGGATTAGCTCCAATTACCAAAAATAAATCTGCATGATAAATATCTTCTGTAGAGTTAGTTGCTGCTCCAGTCCCAAAAGTTTGTTGCATTCCCCAAGCTGTTGGTGAATGACAAATTCTTGCACAACAATCTACACTGTTAGTTCCCACAGCCGCTCTAATCATTTTTTGAAAAACATAATTTTCTTCATTCGTACATCTTGCAGAAGAAATTCCAGCAAAGGCATCTGGACCGTTATCTTTTGTAATTCTGTTCATTTCTTTTTTAATAAAATCATAAGCTTCATCCCAAGAAGCTTCTTCAAACTTTCCATTTCTTTTAATTAAAGGTGTTTTTAATCTGTCGGGATGATCATAAAAACTAAATGCATATCTTCCTTTAATACAAGTATGACCAGCGTTTACCTCTGTTTGCTTTGGAGTATCTATAGCAACAACTTTATCATTTTTTATTGATGCTTCTAAATTACATCCAACTCCACAGTATGAACAAGTTGTTCTAACTTTTTTATCTACAGCTGCAGATTTAGATTGAAAAACATCTGAAATTGCATCTGTTGGACATGTATGTGCACATGCTCCACAAGATACACATGAACTATCTCCAAACATCATATCATTATCAGTTGTTATTCTAGATTCAAAACCTCTTCCGCTCATTGTTAAAACAAATGAACCTTGAATTTCATCACAAGCTCTGACACATCTTCCACAATTAATACAATTATCTAAATTCATTCTCATGTAATCGTGAGAAGTATCTCTTGGTATACCTTTGTGCTGCTTAGGATTGTTGTATCTGTGATCAGCAACTCCTAGATCGTTTGCTACTGTTTGTAATTCACAATTATTGTTTACCTCACAAGTATCACATTCCATTGGATGATCAGTTAAAACTAATTCAACAATATTTTTTCTTAGACTTGTTAAAGCTTCATTCGAAGTAAAGATATGTTGGTTTTCAGCAACTGGAGTATGACAAGATGCGACCACTCTTGTTGGACCATCTTTTTCTAAAGCAACTTCTACAGAGCAAACTCTGCAAGCACCATAAGGAGCTAGGTTTGGATCATCGCATAAAGTAGGTACTTTTTTTTCACCTACATAGCTTTTTACAAATTTTAAAATAGATGTGTGTTTAGGACCAATTTCGTATGGTTTTCCATCAATATAAGCAATTTTTCTTTTTTCTGAGCTCATTAATTATCTTTCACCATATCATTTTTCATTTCATCACCAAAGTATTTTAGAATGTTCTGAATTGGAGTTGGGATTGCTCCACAAAGTGCACATAGGCATCCTTTTTGCATGGTAACCAACAATTCTTCTAGTAATTTTAAAGGAATTTTAGCTGTTTTCTTCTTAGCTTGATCAAACATCTCCTTACCTCTGTAAGATCCAAGTCTTCCTGGGAAACATTTCCCGCACGATTCTTCTGCTGAAAACTCAAACAAGTGATGAATATATTCAGCCATTGGAAAATCTTTTGGAATACTAACTACACTTGCGTGACCTAACATAAAACCTTTTGCTGTGAACTCTTGAAAATCTAAATTTAAATTTTCTATTTCACTTAAAGGAACAACACCACCTAATGGACCTCCTATTTGAAATGCTTTAACAGGTTCTTTGTATCCACCACCAATTTCATTAAATATTTTTTTCATTGGCGTACCCATATCAATTTCATAAACACCTGGGTTGTTAAAGAAACTATCTAAGCAAACTAATTTTGTTCCAGCTGATTTTTTATTTCCAACCGAAGAAAACTTTTCTGATCCATTTAATAAAATTCCAGTTGCAGCAGCCAATGTTTCAACATTATTAACCACGGTTGGTTTTTTATATAACCCTTCGGTAACAGGGAAGGGAGGTCTAACATCAACTTCTGCTCTTCTTCCTTCAATAGATGCAATCAAAGCTGTTTCTTCTCCACAAATATAAGCACCTTGACCAATACAAATTCCAAGATCAAAAGAAAAATCAGTTCCTAAAATATTTTCACCTAGTAAATTTAATTTTTTAAGTTCATTGATACAGCCATTAATTGCTTCAATAGATTTAGGATATTCACCTCTAATGTATAAAACTCCTTCATTACTTCCTATTACATAACCACAAATTACCATTCCAAAAATAACTTTTAAAGGTTGATCCTCTAATAAATATCTATCTGAGAAAGCACCAGAGTCTCCTTCATCTGCA
>CACJVG010000010.1 GCA_902596785.1 uncultured Pelagibacteraceae bacterium
TGTAGAACCAGAAACTATAAAGAGACAATTGTATAAAAACACTCAAATAGAGAGTTCATTTGGTTTTAATACTTTAGCTATTGTTGAAGGAAAACCACAAACTTGCACACTAAAAGATTTTTTATCTAATTTTTTAACTTTTAGAGAAGATGTTGTAATTAAAAAAACTAAATTTGATCTTCAAAAAGCAGAGGAACGTGCTCATATATTAATAGGATTATCTGTTTCAGTTGAAAATTTAGATAAAATAATAAAAATTATTCGATCATCTAAAACACCCGATGATGCTAAAATATCAATTTTAAAAACTAAATGGAAAATAAACAAATCTCAAAAATTAATTTCTTTAGTTGATGGAAAAAAAGGTAAAAACCTCTATTCTTTATCTGAACCACAAGTTTTAGCTATTTTAGAATTAAGACTTCAAAAATTAACTGCATTAGGGATAAATGAAATCGAAGTTGAAATTAAAAAATTAGCTGAACTAATAACTAAATATAAAAAGATTATTTCATCAAAAAAAGAACTTTTAAAAGTAATCAGTGAAGAGTTAAAAAATATTAAAGAGAAATTTGCTAAACCAAGAAGAACTAAAATTATAGATGCTGTTTTAAATTACGATATTGAGGAAACAATCCAAAAACAATCAGTAATAATTACAGTTACCTTACAAGGATATATAAAAAGAGGTTCCTTAGATGGAGTAAAAAAACAAAAAAGAGGTGGTAAGGGAAAATCGGGTATAACAACTAGAGATCAAGACTCGGTTATTCAAACATTATCCGTAAATACTCATACTTCGGTACTCTTCTTTTCTACTGAGGGTTTAGTTTACAAGATCAAAGCATGGAAAATCCCAGAGGGGTCATCTTCATCAAAAGGAAAATCTTTATTTAATATTTTACCTTTGAAGAGTCATCAAGCAATAAGCTCAATTATGCCAATGCCAGAGGATGAAACTGATTTAAAAAATTATCAAATTATATTTGCTACTTCTCAAGGCAAAGTAAGAAAAAATAGTTTAGAAGACTTTTCATCAATTAATGCATCTGGAAAGATTGCGATGAAATTAGATAACAATGATAAAATTGTAGGTGTTAAAATTTGTAAAGATGATCAGGATGTAATTTTAAGCACAAAATTTGGAAAATGTATTAGATTTGAAGCTAAAAAGTTAAGAGTTTTTAAAGGCAGATCTTCTAAAGGAATTAAGGGAATAGAGTTAGCAACGAATGATGAAATAGTATCTTTGTCAGTTATTGATAACGATAAAATCAATAAAAATGGAAAAAAATCAAAAGACGAAAAATCTGAATTAAGAGCGAAAGAGAAATTTGTTTTATCAATAAGTGAAAATGGTTATGGAAAAAAGACTTCTCATACTGATTACAGAGTTACTAACAGAGGTGGTAAAGGAATTATAGGAATAGTAAATTCACCAAGAAATGGAAATATTACTTCCTCATTTCCAGTCTTTGAAGGTGATGAAATTTTAATTTCTACTAATAAAGGAAGGGTTATTAGAGTAGCTGTTAAAGAAATTAGAACTGCAGGAAGAAATACCCAAGGGGTTAGAATAATTAAGTTATCAGGAGAAGAAAAAGTTGTTTCAGCTATTAAAATTGATGATAATTTAATTTAATGAGTAAAATTGCAATTTATCCCGGAACTTTTGATCCAATTACTTTCGGACATATAGATGTAATAAAAAAATCATTAAAGTTATTTGATAAAATAGTAGTAGGTGTCTCAGACGAAAGTAACAAAAATTATCTATTTAGTTCTGAAGAAAGAATAGAAATAGTAAATAAAGCTTTATTTAAAGATCTAAAGCTAAATAGGAAAAAAATAATAGTAGTGTCATTTGGTTCTTTAACCACTGATTTATGTAAAAAATACAAATCAAACATTATTTTAAGAGGATTGAGAGCTGTATCTGATTTTGAATATGAATTTCAATTAGCTGGTATGAACAGAAAATTGAACCAAAATATTGAAACAATTTTTTTAATGTCTGATGTAGAAAATCAAATTATTTCATCTAAATTTGTAAAAGAGATTGTTAAATTAAAAGGTGATATTAAAAAATTTACTACCAAAAGTACGATCAAGTCTTTAAAAGAGAAATATGAATAAAATTTTTATTAAAATACTTATTTTGTTTTTTTTTATTACCAATCAATCAATAGCTGAGGAGAATATAATGATATTAAAATTAAAAGATGGTGACGTCAAAATTGAATTATTTGAGGATGTTGCTCCAAATCATGTTAAAAGAATTAAGGAATTAGCAAATAGTGGTAAATACGATAACGTTGTTTTTCACAGAGTTATAGATGGATTTATGGCTCAAACAGGTGATGTTAAATTTGGAAATTCAGAATCAAAAGATTTTGATCTTAGAAGAGCTGGAATGGGTGGATCAGATTTTCCTGACTTAGAGCAAGAATTCAATAGTCTACCACATGATAGAGGAACTTTATCAATGGCGAGAGCTCAAGATCCAAATAGTGCAAATAGTCAATTTTTTATTTGTTTTCAGCCAGCTCCTTTTTTAGATCGTCAATATACAGTTTTTGGAAAAGTGATCGAGGGAATGGAATTTGTTGATAAAATAAAAAGAGGTGATCAAAATAATAACGGCGCTGTAACTGATCCAGATAAGATTATTAGTTTCAAGTCACAATAATTTTATTAATGGCGTTAAAAAAATTTGCCTTTAACGTTTTAAAAAAAGATAAATTTGCTAGGTGCGGTTTAATCGAAACACATCGTGGTAATATACAAACTCCGGCTTTTATGCCTGTTGGAACACAGGCAACAGTAAAAGCTTGCACAATAGATGATATTAAAAAAACAGGTTCTGAAATAATTCTTTCAAATACTTATCATTTAATGATACGCCCAGGTGTTGAAAGAATTGAGTCTGCTGGTGGACTTCATAATTTTATGAATTGTGATTTACCTATTTTAACTGACTCTGGTGGTTTTCAAGTAATGTCTCTCTCAAAATTAAATAAAATTGATAGGGAGAAGGGTGCTATTTTTAACTCACACGTTGATGGTAAAAAATTTTATTTAAGTCCAGAGGAGAGTATAAGGATACAACTAGGCTTAAATTCAGATATTGTTATGATTATGGATGAATGCCCCAAGAAAACTAATGATTATAATTTAATCAAAAAATCAATGGATTTATCACTTTACTGGGCCGAAAGATCTAAAGTAGCTTTTGGGAGCAATCCTCATAAAGCTTTATTTGGAATTGTTCAAGGAGGTCTATTTAAAGATTTAAGACTCAAATCACTTGAGGAATTAGTTAAAATTGGTTTTGATGGTTATGCTATTGGAGGATTAGCAGTTGGTGAAACACAAAGTGAAATGTTTAATGTTTTAGATGATATCAAAGAATATTTACCTATAGAAAAACCTCACTATTTAATGGGTGTTGGAACACCATCAGATATTTTAGGTGCAGTCAAAAGAGGTGTAGATATGTTTGATTGTGTGTTACCTACCAGATCTGGAAGGACAGGTTTAGCATTTACATGGAATGGAAGAGTAAATATTAAAAATAATAAGTATCAAAATGATAATACTCCACTTGATCCTAGTTGTGAAAATCTAAACTTAAATAAATATTCAAAAAATTATCTAAATCATTTATTTAATACCAATGAAATATTAGCCTCAATGCTATTGACGTTACATAATATTAATTTTTATCAAGAATTAATGTCACAAATTAGAAAACATATTAATTCTAGCACATTTGATGATTTTCATAATAAATACATTGATAAGTTGTAGAAAAAGTAACTGTGCCATTTTGTATGAATAATCATGTAAAATTCCCTAATTTAACAACCTTAATTGATCAAAACTTTTAAATTCAACGAATTGAAAAATAAAAATTTATCTGTATACACACATTATTCATTTAAAAAAAATGAATCAATTTTGTGGGCCGTTAGCTCAGTTGGTAGAGCAATTCCCTTTTAAGGAATGGGTCGATGGTTCGAGTCCATCACGGCTCACCATTAATTGACTTAACTTATTTCAATTGGTGGGTAGTCTAAAATAACATCATTCATTTTTTCATTAAGATCTCTAATTCTGTTATCTGAAGAAGGGTGTGTGCTCATAAATTCAGGAGGTTCTTTACCCTTATTAAGCTCTTTCATTCTTTCCCAAATTTTAACTGTTTCACGAATGTCATATCCAGATAGAGAAGAAAAAATCATTCCTAGATAATCTGCTTCACTTTCTTGCTGTCTGTTAAAAGGGTTTAATAAGCCTATCTGAGTTATTAAACCTACGGTATTCATTCCTGTAGTTCTATTTACTTGAGATAGTTTTCCACCGCTAAAAATGTCAATTAATTGAGCACTTGTATTAACAAGAGTTGCTCTGCTTGCTCTTTCGACAGAATGTTTTGCAACGGCATGAGCTATTTCATGACCCATCACCGCAGCTAATCCATCAGTATTTTTAGTTGCCTCTAGTATACCTGTATAAACTGCTATCTTACCCCCAGGCATGCACCATGCATTTCTTACTTTTTTTCTGTCAATTAATATATATTCCCATTCAAAATTTAGAGTAGGGTCTTCTAACCCAGCTCTATAAAAATACTCAGAAATTGAGTTTTCCATTCTTTTTCCAATTTCTTTAATTTCATTAAGAGTTTTTGTGTCATCACTCATTTTTTCTTTTTCTTTTATTTTTTCATAAATCTGAGCAGCTTGAGCATTTAATTTTGCTTCAGAGACAATTTTTAATTGTTTTCTTTCAGTAATTGGTGCTGAAGTACAGGATGACAATAATAAACTCCCACATCCACAGCCCATGTAAGATAAGAATTTTCTTCTATTCATAATTAAAAAATTTGATAATACTAGATTATCATGAATCTTAATAATAAAATATTAATAGTATTATTTATTATTACAATATTGTTTGTTATTTACGCAAGTTACAGTTAATTTTATGACTAAAAAAAGTAGCAGAAAATCTTTATCTTTAACTCTCAGAAATTATTTCATTACAGGTGTTGTTGTTTTAATACCGATAGGTTTTACTTTATATTTAACTAAAATTTTAATTGGAATATCTTCAAACTTAATTCCAAAAAATATTAATCCAAATAGTTATTTACCTTTTAATATCCCTGGGGTTGAAATTGTAATTTCAATTTTACTTATTACTATTGTTGGTGGTCTGTCCTTATCATTTTTTGGAAGAAGAATTCTAAAATTAATTGATGATTTATTTAAAAGAATTCCTTTTTTAAGAACTGTTTATTCAGCAATTGTTCAAATGACTGAAACATTTTCAAAAAAAGATGATGGTAAAAAGAGTGTCGTTTTAATTGAATATCCTAGAAAAGGGGTTTGGGCAGTCGGATTTGCAACAAAAGAAAATAAAGGAGAGATGGCAGAAAAAACAGGAAAAAATTTAATTAATGTTTTTGTTCCAACAACACCAAATCCAACAAGTGGTTTTTTATTAATGTTCCCAGTTGAGGATGTTATATATTTAAATATGTCTTTTGAAGAAGCTTCTAAATTCATAGTATCAGCAGGCACTTCAACTAAAAAATCTTAGGCAATATCATTAATTATATCAGCTCTATCGTACAATTTTATCAAAGGTTTGAATTTACTTATATCTTCATTTGATTTTTCTATTCTTCTCATTTCCTTTTCAGCTAATAAGAAAAGATCACTATTCTGAATTGGATCTGCTAACTTAAAGTTTTTTACACCACTTTGTTTAAATCCCAAAATATCTCCAAACCCTCGTAATTTCATATCCTCTTCAGATATTAAGAAACCATCACTTGTGTCTTTTAAAATTTTTATTCTTTTTTTTGCGTTTTCGCTTAGATTTGATTTAAACATTAATATGCATGTAGATTCTTTATCTCCACGACCAACTCTACCTCTCAATTGATGAAGTTGAGATAAACCAAATTTATTAGCATTTTCAATTATAATCGTATTTGCATTTGGAAAATCTATCCCAACCTCAATGATCGTTGTAGAAACCAAAATTTTAAATTTATTATTTAAAAAACTGTTTAATATTTCATTTTTTTCATCTGCATCGGTTTTTCCATGAAGTAAACAAACTTGTTTTGGAAACTTATTTTTTAAATATTCATACTTTTTTACAGCTGATGAGTGATCCAACTTTTTAGATTCTTCAATTAATGGACAAACCCAAAAAATTTGATTACCTAAATTAATTTCTTTTCTTATAAATTTTAAAACATCTTCAATTTTAGCCTCTAATTTACTATATGTTTTAATTGGTTTTCTATTTTTAGGTTTTTCTCTAATTATTGAAATATCCATATCACCATAAACTGTCATTGTTAGAGTTCTAGGTATAGGTGTTGCTGTCATTAATAATACATCACAATTTGATCCACCTTTATCTGACAATTTTTTTCTCTGATTCACTCCAAACTTATGTTGTTCATCTATAATTATTAATCCTAATTTTTTGAAAATTACTTTTTTTTGAAAAATAGCGTGTGTACCAAAAATAATATCAATTTTATTATTTTCTAATCTTTGAAGTATTTCTTTTTTTACCTTGTATTCTGATTTACCAGAAATGAGAGCTATATTTATATTTTTAGGAAATATTTTTTTTGCTAGATTAAAATGCTGTCTTGCTAGAATTTCTGTAGGAGCCATAAAAGCAACCTGAAAACCAGAATTTATACAATTTATTGCTGCCAAAAGAGACACAATTGTTTTTCCACTTCCAACGTCTCCTTGTAAAAGTCTAAACATTTTATTTGGTGAGCTTAAGTCTTTGTTTATTTCGTTAAGTGATTTTTGTTGATCATCTGTAAGAAAAAAATCTAATTTATTAATTATAGTATTTTGTTTATTTAAATTAATAACCTTATTTTTTTTTTTAATTTTTCTTATTTTTTTTCTTATTTCAGAATTAACTAGAAATGTTGAAAATATTTCATCAAAAGCAAGTCTTTGATAAAAATTTGATTTATAATTTCCAATATTTTCAGGTTTGTGTAGTTCTTTAATTGAGCTATTCCAACTTATATTTTTAAATTTAGATAAAATACTTTTAGAGTGCCACTCATTAAAAACTGGTAAATTATTGATTATTTGATTTAAAATTTTATTGTATATTTTTTCAGAAATACCTTCAGTCAAAGAGTATTTATTATGAGTTTGCTTGATTAAAGAAGAATCTTCAGAAACATATTTTGGATTTGTAATTTGGTATTTATTCCTAAAATGACCTATTTTACCACTAACAGTTATTTCTTTTCCTAATGGAAGTATTTTTTTTATGTATCCTTCATAGCTATTAAAAAAAATACAATCAATTTCTCCAGTTTCATCACTACATAAAACTCTATTTGGTAATTTCCTTACACGTGGGAAGTTATACTTTTGAGGAATTATAGTTACTGTTTGTATTTCACCAATTTTTAAATCTTTTATTTTTGACGATAAGGTTCTATCTGTATAAGATTTTGGAAGTTTCCATAGTAAATCAAATAGATTATTAATATTTTTCTTCTTTAATAAATTTTTTGTTTTGTTTCCTACACCCTTTAAAGAACTTAAATCCGACAATAAATATTCATAATTTGTTTTATTATTCATTAATCGCTAATATATTCTAATTATTATGATCAACATAGATGAATTAAAAAAAAAAATTATTTACCGATCTAATTATAGAGGCACAAAAGAAATGGATAATCTTTTGGGTGCATTTACAAAAACATATATAAATAATTTAAATGAAAATGATCTTCTTGATTTAGAAAAGCTACTAGATATTGATGACACTAATTTGTATAATTTTTACAATGGTTTTAAAACTGATTTTGAATTTGAAAATAACAATATCAACTCATTATATAAAAATTTTAACTATACACAAAAATGATGGCGGAGAGACTGGGATTCGAACCCAGGAAAGAGTTGCCCCTTTGCCGGTTTTCAAGACCGGTGCTTTCAACCGCTCAGCCATCTCTCCTTGAGCAAGGTTTTATAATTATAATTATTTAATTCAACCATAAAATAGTCTAATAAACTTATTAATTACAAGCGTCA
Source organism: uncultured Pelagibacteraceae bacterium (assembly GCA_902596785.1). Lineage (GTDB taxonomy): Bacteria > Pseudomonadota > Alphaproteobacteria > Pelagibacterales > Pelagibacteraceae > Pelagibacter. Next base: position 8,112 of record CACJVG010000010.1, read on the forward strand.
TGGTTTCCTATGAACAAAGAATTTAACAAAGGATTATTACTTGCTGGGTTTGGATCTTTTTGGTGGGGTTTTTTTGGTGTAATTTATTTTAAGTATATTGCTTATATCGGTCATATAGAATTAGTAGTTCATAGATGTTTATGGACAGCATTTACTTTAATTCTGACTACTTTTTTTTTCTCTAAATGGAATATTTTTTTTAAAATTGTAAAAAATAAATCAAATTTATTTTATTTATTTATTTCAGGTTTTTTGATTTTTATAAATTGGGGTGTGTGGATATATGCTATAGCAACAAATAGAATTATAGATGCAAGTTTTGGATATTTTATTATGCCCATTTTAAGCGTAATGCTCGGTTATCTTTTTTTTAAAGAGAAACTAAACAAAAAAAGAGTCTTTTCAATCTTGTTGGTTATTCTTTCTATCCTTTTTTTAATAATTGTAAGTATTAAATCATTGCCTTGGGTTGGTTTAATTGTTGCTTTAAGTTGGGGGTTTTACAATTTAGTTAGAAAAAAAATTAATGTTGATACCGATGTAGGCCTTCTTATAGAGAGTTTATTTATATTACCATTTGCATTATTGGCTTTTTATCTGATAGCAAGCAAAGGTTATAATGATTTTCAATTATCCGATCCTTCGATGATGCTATTTATTTATCTTGCCGGACCTATGACTGTTATACCTTTATTTTTATATGTTAGGGGAGTTGAACTCTGTGGTTTAGGACCGACTGGAATGATATTTTATATAACTCCTACTTTTCAGTTTTTATTGGGTTATTTTTATTACAACGAGCCTTTTTCAATAACAAAATTAGTTAGTTTTATTTTTATTTGGATTGCTGTAATTATATATTTGAAGGATTTGCATGAAACTAATTAATTTTTTTTTATTTTTTATTTTTATTTCTACTAATTTCTCAATTGCTGATATCAATAAAGAATTTGAAAATTGGAAATTAAATTTCAAAAAAATAGCTTTGGAAAATAATATTTCGGAAAAAACGTTTGATAGAGTTATGTCTGATACTAAATTTTTATCAGATGTGATAAAATATGATAGGTATCAACCTGAATTTTACGAGGATACTAAAACTTATATTTCAAAAAGAACATCTTCAAAAAAAGTCTCTTTAGGAAAAAAATTCTATGAAAAAAATTCAACGTTAATAAATACTGTTGAGGACGAATTTAATATAGAAAGGGAGCTGCTATTAGCTTTAATGGGGATAGAAACTAATTTTGGAACGTATGTTGGTAAAATGGATATTTTATCCTCTTTGGCAACTTTAAGTTTTGATAAAAGAAGATCAGAATTTTTTACAAATGAATTATTAATACTTTTACGATTAATAGAAAATGAACAAATAGACTATAAAACCTTATATGGATCTTGGGCAGGTGCTTTTGGTTTTTTTCAATTTATGCCATCAACAATGAAAAATTATGCTATTGACCATGATGGCAACGGATATATAGATTTAAAAAATAATAATGATGCTTATGCTTCTGCATCTAATTATTTAAATCAAATAGGCTGGAAAAGTGAAAATCCTTGTTTTTATAGAATTGATTTATCAGACAATATACCAAGTAAATATTTAAACATTTCCGCAAAAAAACTTCATGATAAAAAAAAGTTAAAATATTTTAGAAAATTTATTAAAAATAATGATCAAATAGATAATAAGTACAACTCTTTAAAGGTAGCCATTATAACTCCAGATAAAGATATAATTCCTGATGCCGAAACTTTAAATCCAGCTTATATTGTCTTTGATAACTATGAGATAATATTAAAATGGAATAGGTCATTGCGATTTGCTTTAGCCGTTTGTACATTAAAAGATAAATTTAAAAATGAACTTTAAAAAACTAATATTAATTATTTCTATTCTTTTTTTATCTGCATGTAATCAATTTGATCAAAATAATAAAAACTTAGTTTATATTAGTGATCAAAAGTATAGTAATACTGGATTTACTTTAATATATGATGATAAATTAAAAAAAGAAAAAAAAATATCGAAAAAAATTGATAATAGATCTCTATTAATTTTCCATAACAAAATCAAAAAAAATTCATTTGTTAAAATTACTAATCCTGTAAATGACAAGTCAATAATAGCTGAAGTGATCTCAAATAATGTTAAATTCTCATCTTTTTACAACTCTGTAATAACACAACGAATTGCTGAGGAGTTATCACTTGACCCTAAAGAACCTTATATCGATCTTGTTTTAATCTCAAAAAGTTCGACATTTGTAGCTAAAAAGGCAAAGACTTTTGATGAAGAGAAAAGTGTAGCTGAAAAAGCTCCTGTTGACGGAATTACCATAGATAATCTGGGTAAAGAAAAGACTAAAGAAGTCAAAATAAAAAAACATAAATTTTTATATTCAATAAAGATTGCAGATTTTTATTACCGAGACTCAGCAGAAAATATGGTTAATAGAATAAAAGATGAGACAAATATAAAAAGATCTGTAATTAAGAAATTATCTAAAACTAAATATAGGGTATTATTGGGTCCATTTAATGATATAAAAAAACTAGAAAAATCATTTGACGAAATAAAAGTATTAAATTTTGAAAATATAGAGATATTAAAAGATGTTTAGAATATTATTAATTGTAATTTTTTTTAGTTTTTCATTAGTAAGTTTTTCAAAAGCTAATTTTGATGTAAACGCAAGAACTGCAATATTACAAGATTATCATTCTGGAGAAATTCTCTATGAAAAAGAGCCAGATATTTCAATTTATCCAGCTTCTATGACAAAAATAATGACAGCAATTATTGCTTTTGATCTAATAAAGTCAGGTGATCTTAGTTTAGATGAAAAATTTATAATATCAGAGAGAGCTTGGAGATTATCTACATCTGGATATTCATCGATGTTTATAATGGTTGGTGATCAGGTGTCTGTAGAAAATTTATTAAGAGGTATTATAGTTGCTTCTGGTAATGATGCATGTATAGCATTAGCAGAAGGTATAGCTGGTACTGAAGAAGAATTTGCAATTTTAATGACTGCTAAAGCAAAAGAATTAGGGATGGATAATACAAATTTTTCTAATTCATCAGGAATAAATGACCCTGATAATTACTCAACTGTTAGAGATATTTTAAAAATGTCTAGATATTTAATTAAAGAACATCCTGAATTTTACAAAATGTTTGCTGAAAAAGAATTTACGTGGGATAGAACTGGGGGCGATCCAATAACACAAGGAAATAGAAACCCTTTGCTCTATAAAAATCTTGGAGCAGATGGAATAAAAACTGGTTATTTAGCTGTTGAAAAATATTCTTTAGCATCATCAATAGATAGAAATGGCAGAAGATTGATTGCTGTAGGAAGCGGTTTTAATTCAAAAAATGCCAGATCTAAAGAGAGCACCAAATTACTTACTTTTGGTCTTACCAACTATGATCTTGTAGAAATAGCTAAAGCTAATAAACCATTACACAAAATTGATGTTTGGTTAGGAAAAGAGAATAGTGTGGAAGCATATACAAAGGAAGATATTTATAAAACAATCAAAAAAGCAAAAAAAAAACTTTTAAAAGTAGTTGTTAAGTATGATGGACCAGTCGAAGCACCAATTGAAAAAGATCAAAAAATAGCTACTCTAAGAGTTGTTTATGATCAGGAACTAGTTGGTGAGTATGATTTACTTTCATCGAAAGAAATTAAAAAAGTTAATTTTTTTACAAGATTAATAAAATCAATAAATTATTTAATTTGGGGTGATGTCTAAAAAACCCATCATTGTTTTTGAGGGTATAGAGGGTAGTGGCAAAAGTCATCATATCAATAAAGTATCTAAATTTTTAGATAAAAAGAAAATTAATTATATAAAGATCAGAGAACCAGGGGGAAGTCTTAATTCTGAAAAAATAAGGAGATTAATTTTAAATAAAAAATCTAATTTTAACATATATACTGATTTACTCTTATATTTAGCAGCGCGTAGTGAAAATATAAATCTTATAAAACAATCATACAAAAAAAAAATTATTTTGATTGATAGATTTACAGACTCAACTATTGCATATCAGCATTATGGTATGGGTGTTAATTTAAATATTATAAATATCATAAATAAATTTCTATTAAAAAACATTACAGTCAATTTTACTTTCCTCAATGTTGTAAATAAAAAAAATCTATTTCAAAGATTAAAAAACAGAAAATCTCTCAATCGATATGATCAGTTTGATATGAATTTTTATAATAAAGTTCAAAAAGGTTTTTTGAAATTAGCTAAATCGAATAAAAAATCATACAAAATAATTGATTCTAATATAGATATAAAAAAAAATGAAGATTTAATAATAAATCAAATTAAAAAATTAATTAAATGAATTTAAATCCCCTAACTCAAATAAATTTATTTGAGCACAAAGAAATTTTTAATCAATTATATAAATTATCTAAAAACGATACTTTGCCTAATAAAATTCTTTTATCTGGTGAAAAAGGTATTGGAAAATCAACATTAGCATATCATTTAATTAATCTTGTATTATCAGAAAATGAAGAACATCCATATGACTTTGAAAATAATAAAATTAATCCAGATAATAAATCATACAAACTTATACTAAATAAATCTAACCCAAATTTTTACTTAATTGATGTCTTAGAAGAAAAAAAAAATATTGATATAAATCAAATTAGGGAATTAATAATAAATCTAAACAAATCCTCATTTAATAATAAAAAGAGATTTGTTTTAATTGATAATATTGAATTATTGAACTTAAATTCTATTAATGCTTTGTTAAAAATTTTAGAAGAACCTAATGAAAATATAAATTTTATTTTAATTAATAATAACAAAAGAGTACTACCAACTCTTAAATCCAGATGTTTAAATTTCAAAGTTTTTTTAACAAAAGATCAATCTATTAGTATTGTTAATCAATTATTAAACGATGACATAAATACTATTATCAATAATAAGTTATTTGATTATTATGCAACTCCTGGAAAATTATTTCAATTAATTAAGTTATCTAAAGAATATGACTTAGATCTTGTTAATTTTGATTTAAATACAACACTAACAACCATTATTAAAAATAAAATTTATAAAAAAGATAAATCAATTATTGAAATGATTTATTCTTTTATTGAACTTTATTTTAGAAACAATATATCTAGTGAAAATATTAATTTACTAAAGTCATACCATTTTTTTTTAGAAAAAATTAATAATACTAGAACTTATAATTTAGATGAGGAAACATTGTTTATGGAATTTGAGGATAAAATACTAAATGGATAAAACTTATTATATCACCACTCCTATTTACTACCCATCAGCTAAGCCTCATATGGGTCATGCATATTCAAGTATTATCGCAGATTTTTTTGCAAGATTTAAAAAAATTGATGATTATCAGGTTCATTTTCTTACTGGTACAGACGAACATGGTTTAAAAATTCAAAGATCTGCGGAAAAAGCAGGGAAGGAACCTTTAGTATTTTGTGATCAAATTAGTCAAACTTTTAGAGATCTCTCGGATACTTTGAATTTATCAAATACTGATTTTATAAGAACCACACAATCTAGACATAAAAAAAGCGTTCAACATCTTTGGAATGAACTTGAAAAAAATGATGATATATATTTATCAAGCTATTCTGGATGGTATTCTGTATCAGATGAAGCCTTTTATAACGAGGACGAAATTGAGGAATTAGACGGAAAAAAAATTGCTATATCATCAAAATCACCTGTTGAATGGATTGAAGAAGAATCTTTTTTTTTTAGACTTTCAAAGTGGGAAAAACCGTTATTAGAATATTATGAAGCTAATCCAGATTTTATTGCCCCACAATCTAGGAAAAATGAAGTTATTAGCTTTGTAAAAAGTGGTCTTAAAGATCTTTCTGTAAGTAGAAAAAGTTTTTCATGGGGCATACCTGTTCCAAATAATAAAAACCACGTGATATATGTTTGGCTCGATGCTTTAACAAATTATTTGAGTGCATTAAATTATCCTAATACAGATGATGATTTGTTTAAAAAATTTTGGCCAGCCTCAATACATTTAATTGGAAAAGACATACTCAGATTTCATGCCGTTTATTGGCCTGCCTTTTTATTAGCAGCAAAAATTGATTTACCAAATAGAGTTTATGGACATGGATGGATATTATCAGGCGAGGAAAAAATGTCTAAATCTAAAGGAAATATTCTTGATCCGCTTGAAATAGTTAAAGAGTATGGTTTAGATCCTTTAAGATACTACTTAATTAAAGAAGTTTCTTTTGGGAATGATGGAAATATATCTCAAGAAAGACTAGAAGATTGTATTAATAGTGATTTAGCTAACAATTATGGAAATTTATGTCAGCGTGTTACTGCTTTTGCAATAAAAAATTGTGATGGAAAAATTCCATTAGAAGTTAAATTTCATGATGAAGATTTATTAATACTAAATAAGTATAAAGATAATTTAGATAATATTAGGTCACAAATTGACAATCAAAATATTAATTTTTACATTGATTATATTGTAAATTCACTTTTTGAAGCTAACAAATATTTTAATGATCAAGAACCATGGAAAAAGAAAGATGATATAATTAGATTAAATACTATTGTTTACACTACTTTAGAAATTGTAAGAAAAATAAGCTTTTTACTATATCCAATTATTCCCGAATCTTCTTTAAAGGCATTAAAGATTTTTGACATTGAAGAAAAAAATATAAAATTAGATTCAGTTTCTAATAATGAGTATTTAACAAAAGGTAATAATATTAATAAAATAGACATACTTTTTAAAAAAATAGAGAAAAACAATGATTGATTCTCACTGTCATCTAGATCATGAGCCATTATTAAGTGATTTAGCTAATGTAATACAAAGGTCAAAAGAAGTTGGTATAGAAAAATTACTTACTATCTCAACTTCGTTCGAAAGTTTTTCTAAAGTAAAAGATTTAATTAATAAGGATGAAATGATCTATGGTACTATAGGCATTCATCCTCATGAAAGTTCTAAAAATATTATCACTTCAAAGCAGATCATTGAAAGTCTAAATGAAAACTCAAAAATTATTGGTATTGGAGAAACTGGGTTAGATTTTTATTATAATAATAGTGAAAAAGACAAGCAGATAGCAAGTTTTAAAGAACATATAGATGCTTCCATAAAAACCAATATTCCATTAATTGTTCATTCAAGAGATGCAGAAAAAGAAACTTTTGAGATTTTAAGTGAATACAAAAATGAAAACCTTAAAATTTTGATGCATTGTTTTACTGGGTCTAAAGAATTCTCAGAAAAACTCATGACTCTAAATTCATTCTTTTCAGCAAGTGGTATCATTACTTTTAAAAACTCATTGGATTTACAAGATACGTTTAAATCTATTCCAATGGATAATATCTTAATTGAGACAGATAGTCCTTTTTTAGCCCCTGTACCTAAAAGAGGAAAAAAAAACGAACCATCATTTATTGATTTCACTGCTACAAAACTTGCCGAGATAAAAAATATATCTAAACAAGATCTTATTAAAAAAACCACAGATAACTTTAATAAACTTTTTTTTAATCAAAATTAATGAAATTTATTATTTTAGGATGTGGTAGTTCAATGGGTGTACCAAGACCAGATGGTTTTTTTGGAAATTGTGATCCTAATAATAAAAAAAATTACAGAACAAGATGTTCAGCTTTAATTAAAACTACGGATGAAAATATTCTTATAGATACATCACCTGATATACGACAACAACTTTTAAGACATAAAATAAAAAAAATTAATAAAGTATTATATTCTCATATGCATGGTGATCAAACACATGGGATAAATGATTTGAGATCTTTTTATATAAATAGTAGAAAACAACTTGATGTTTACGCAGATAAATATACTTCTAAATATCTAAATTCTACATTTTCTTATATATTTAAAAGCTATTCAAAAGAATATCCCGCAACACTAAAACTTAATAAACTGCCAAAAAAAATGTTTATAAAAAATAATAATAAAAAAATTGGTATTCAATCAATTATAGTTGAACATGGTAAAGTAAAATCAAATTGCTTTATAATTAATAAAAAATTAGCTTATATAAGTGATGTAAGTAAAATTTATAACAAAGATCATAAATATTTTAGAAATCTTCAATATTTAATTATTGATTGCTTATGGTACAATTATCATCCATCTCATTTTAATTTAGAAACTTCACTTTCTGTAATTAAAAATTTTAAACCCAAAAAAGCTATTCTTACTAATTTATCACCAGTATTAGATTATAAAGTGCTTAAAAAAACGATTCCTAAAAATGTTATTCCAGCTTATGATGGATTAACAATAAACTTATAAAATATTTTCTATAGTTTTAATTATTTTTTTTGAAGTTGGTTTTGTAAATGATGCGAATGTATCTTGAACTTTACCTTCTTTATTAATCAAGATTTTATGAAAATTCCACTTAGGTTCTGCCGACTTACCATGATTTTCTTTTGCCCATTTAAAAATTTCATGAGCATCTTTGCCTTTAACCTCAGTTAATGTTGTAAGAGGAAAGTTAATATTAAAATTTACTTCACAAAATTCTTTAATATCAGCATTATTATTTTTTTCTTGATTAAATGAATTTGATGGAACCCCAAGAACAATTAAACCTTTTTCTTTATATAAGTCCCACAATTCTTGTAATTCATCATATTGTTTTGTAAATCCGCAATAACTTGCTGTATTTACAATTAAAATAACTTTATTTTTGTAATCTTTAAAATTAATTGTCTCACCAGTTATACTCTCAATACTGAAATCGTAAATTTTTTTTTCATAATTTGCAGTTACTGAAGTTTTAAAAAAAAACATAATTATAGATAATAGAAATATTACTTTTTTCATTTACTGGGTTTATTTGGTGTAAGTAATATTAAAAAATAACCAAATAGAGTTGACAACAACGATCCAGTTAACACGCCAATTTTAACACCATCCATATACTGCATGTTTTCTACAAAAGCTAAATTTCCAACAAATAAACTCATTGTGAAACCAATCCCAGTAAGAACTCCTACGCCATAAAAATTATACCAACTTGTATCATTTGGCATTTGAGCCACTTTCAATTTTATTGACACATATGAGAAGACAAAAACACCTAATTGTTTACCAAGGAATAGTCCTAATACGATTCCAAGAGGAACCTTATCAAGTAATGAAGCGAATGATAAACCTTCAAGAGATACTCCAGCATTTGCAAATGCAAATAAAGGCATTATTCCAAAAGCAACATATGGACTAATTGCATGTTCAATTTTTATTAATAAAGAAAAATCTTTTTCTTTTTTTCTATGTGGAATTGTCATAGCTAACAAGACACCAGCAATAGTAGCGTGTATTCCTGAGTTATGCGTAAAATCCCAGAGAAATAGTCCTACAACCAAATAAGGTAGAAACTTTTTAATGTTAAATTTATTAATTAATAACAGAACAATAAAAGCTAGTAACATTAAAGTTAAATACTTAATACTCAAATCTCCAGAATAGAATAGGGCGATGATTACTATTGCCCCTAAATCATCGATTATAGCTAATGCAGTTAAAAATACTTTTAATGATAAAGGAACTCTTTTACCCAACAAAGATAAAACTCCTAATGAAAATGCAATATCTGTAGCAGACGGAATTGCCCATCCATTTAAAGTTTCACTATCACCTAAATTTATAAAAACATAAAACAGTGCAGGAACTAACATTCCTCCTACAGCGGCAATTATCGGTAATAAAGCCTGTTTAATATTAGAAAGTTCACCTTGTAAAAATTCTCTTTTAATTTCTAAAGTAACAAAGAAAAAAAAGATTGCCATCAAGGCATCATTGATCCAATGCAATACTGATAATTTTAATCCAAAATCATTAATACCTATAAATAAATACTTATTTAGAGTAGCAAAATATAAATCTGCTAGTCCAGAATTGCTTATAAATAAAGCAATTATTGCAGCAAACAATAATACAAGTCCACTTGCAGCTTCTAATTTAAAAAACCATTTAAAAGGCTTAGATATATAATTAATCATAAAAAATTAAATTAGGTCTATAATAAATAGTTTTATATCTTGCAATGTTTCAAAAAGGTTAAATAGTATAATTTCTAATCCTGGAAAAACATTAATTAGTGGAGTTTTTATAGTATCTAGAAAGATAATTAATGCTGCAAAAGATATAATAAATACTATTATATAAGAAAAAAATTTACCTCCCTTATTTTCAGTTTTTTTAAGTGAAGTTGTATTTTTTTGTTTTTTTTTATTATTTATTTCAGTTTTAATTATTTCTTCTGGTTGTTGACTCTCTTCTATTTTATCTTCTTTATTTTCAGCTTTTGTTTCAATGTCTTTACTGACAATTTCCTGTTTTAACTCTAGTGCTTCATTATTTTTTTCTTGGACATTATAAAACCAAATATGATTACATGATCCACATTGCAAATCTCTACCTTCATCTGGTATTAAAGAACTATCGATTTTGAATTGCTTGTTGCAATTTGGACAAGTAATTATCATGCTTCGTTATATACCAGATTTTATTCAAATTTCTTTTAATTTTGGTATCTTTATACATTGAAATTATCAATAACTGCTGTATTAGTACTCGGATCGGAGTGTAGCGCAGCCTGGTAGCGCATCTGGTTTGGGACCAGAGGGTCGCAGGTTCGAATCCTGCCACTCCGACCATCATTTATGAAAAAAGCAATTATTTACATACCAAATAAAAATCCAATGCAATCGGGTTTAGCAAAAAATGATAAATGGATTTTAGAATTTAAAACAAAAGATCCAACTAAAAATCCTTTAATGGGTTGGGAAAGTTCATCCGATACATACACAGAGTTAAAATTGGAATTTTCCTCTAAAGAATTAGCTGTTAATTATGCAAAAAAGAAAAAAATTGATTTTGAGTTAATTGAACCAAGAAAAAGAAAAACTGTAAAGAAATCATACGCAGATAATTTTTTAAAATAATTAATGTTTAGATTTTTTACTCAAAAAAGTTGGTTTCTATGGTCATGGATAGGTTCAGCAATAATTTTATCTTCGCTTTGGATACAAGTTAAAATTGATGTTAAAATAAATGAATGGTTTGGTGAATTTTATGACATGATTCAAAAAGCCCTTGGAGCTCCAAACTCAATCACCATAGAGGAATACTGGGCAAGCTTAATATCATTTATAACTTTGGCAGCTATGTATGTTGGAGTAGCCGTAGTAGTAAGTTTTTTTACTTCGCATTATTTATTTAGATGGAGAACCGCTATGGTTGAGTGGTATCACAGTGTCTATGATAAGGCTCGAAAAATTGAAGGTGCAGCGCAAAGAGTTCAAGAGGATACTATTAAGTTTTCTAGAATTATGGAATCTCTTGGTACCAGCCTAATTGAAGCTTTAATGATACTTGTTGAGTTTATGCCTATCTTATTTGGATTAAGTATAGGAATACCAATATTCTTTTTTGGTGATTGGGATTACGGTTTAATTGTTGGTGCTTTAATTTGGTCAGTTGGGGGGACAATTTTTTTAATTTTACTTGGTTTAATTTTGAGATTAGTAGGTGTTGAATACGATCTACAAAAAAAAGAAGCAGCCTATAGGAAAATACTTGTAATTGCAGAAGATGATGGAACTATAAGACCTAAAACCATAGAAGAATTATTTGACGGAGTTAGAAGTATTCATTTTTTAAGTTATATTAGATATTTATATTTTAATATTGGAAGAATAGCTTATTTACAGGCCAATGTTTTGTCAGCGTATGTTTTTTTAGCACCTGCTATAGTAGCTGGTGCAGTAACACTTGGAGTTATGCAACAAATCATAAGAGCATTCGGTAGAGTAGAAGGGTCAATGCAATATATATTGAAAGCTTGGCCAACTATAATAGAACTAGCTAGTGTATATAAACGTTTAAGAGAATTTGAATCTAAAATAAATCAAAAAGATTTAATTGATGAAAAAATTTAATGGCAATTGATAAAAAATTTATTGATCAATTTATAAATGTTACTTCAAAAGCAGCTTTAGGATCATCATATTTAGTAGGAAAAAAAGATAAAATTGCTGCAGATAAAGCAGCAGTAGACTCCATGAGAAGTGAATTAAATAAGATTAATTTTCAGGGGAAAATAGTAATAGGTGAAGGTGAACTGGATGAAGCTCCAATGCTTTACATAGGTGAGAAAGTTGGAACTAATGAAGGACCAAAATTTGATATAGCAGTAGATCCATTAGAAGGTACTAATTTTGCTGCAAATAACCTTCCTGGAGCTTTATCTGTTATTGCTATTGGAGAAAAAAATAGTCTATTTAATGCACCCGAAACTTATATGGAAAAAATATCTGCTAAAGTTAGTGAAAAAAATGTAATTGATTTAGATTATACTGTTAAACAAAATATTTATAATTTAAGCGATTATTTAAACAAAAATCCAGAAAATTTGACTGTGTGTATTCTAGATAGACCAAGGCATCAAGAAATTATAGATGAGTTAATTAAATTAAAGGTTAATCTAAAATTAATTACGGACGGTGATGTTTCGGGAGCATTGCTAGTTACTGAAGAAAAATATAGTGTTGATTTATTTTTGGGTATTGGAGGTGGTCCAGAAGGTGTTCTTGCCGCAGCAGCTTTAGATTCATATAATTGTATTTTTCAAGGAAGATTTTTATTTAAAACTGACGAAGATAAAGCAAGAGCTAAAAAAATGGGTATAAATGATTTAACAAAAAAATATAAATTAAACGAAATAGTAACAGGTGATTCTATTTTTTGTGCAACAGGAGTTACTACCGGTGATTTAGTTAAAGGTATTCAAATTCAAGGTAATGATTTTGTTTCAGAGACATTAGTTACACATAAATCTTCAGGTCTTAAAAAGGTAGTAAAACTAAAACAAAATTTACAATGATATACTTGATTAATTGTTGATTTTACAATAAAAAGCAGCAATTCGGTCCCTTCGTCTATCGGTTAGGACACGTGGTTTTCATCCTCGAAAGAGGGGTTCGATTCCCCTAGGGACCGCCATAAATTAGATAACATCTTATGGTTTATTATGTATATTTAATAAAAACTTTAGATGGCTATTCAGACAAAACATACGTTGGATACACTAATAATTTAATTAAAAGATTAAATAAGCATAATTCAAATTTAGGTGCCAAGTCAACTAAAGGGTATAAATGGGAAATTATTTACAAAAAAAAATTTTATTCAAAATCAAAAGCACTTTCATTTGAATATAAGTTAAAAAAGGATAGAAAAGAAAGATTGAGATTATTATATGAATATAAAAAAAAATCTTAATATAGCAACTATCTTACCTTATAAAGAAAATTATACATTTACTAAAGCATCCGCTGCTTCCCTTTGGGTTTCTGAGTTTTTCAAAAAATCAAAATATAAAAAAAATAATATTATTTATGGTCATACAAAATTAAAAGATTATTTAAGCAAAAATTATAAAAATATAAATTTAAAGAATTTAAAGTCAAAATTAAAAAGTACCACTAACGAATATGCAGAAAAATTAACAAAAGAAATTAATAATAATGATTTCGATATTATAGAAGTTCACAATAGACCACTTTTATTATTTAAATTAATAAATAATAAAGTTAATAGTAAATTTATTTTTTATTTTCATAATGATCCTTTATCAATGAAAGGATCAAAATTAATTAAAGAAAGATTAAAATTATTAGAAAATGTTGAAAAAATTATATTTGTCAGTGAATGGGTTAGGGGAAGATTTTTTTTAGATATAGATCAAAAATTACAAACGAAAACTGAAATTGTTTATCCAAGCGTCAATAAACAAAAAAAAATAAAGAAAGAAAAAAATATAATTTTTGTAGGAAGATTAAATTATTCAAAGGGATATGATATTTTTAAAGATGCCACATTAAAAATATTAGAAAAATTTCCTAGATGGAAAGCTTATTCAATAGGGGATGAAGATAGAAGGAATATTTATATTAATCATCCAAGACACAAAGAAGTTGGATTTCTTAATCATAAAAAAACTTTAAATATTTTAAATAGATCCGAAATCGCAGTTGTACCATCAAGATGGGAAGAGCCATTTGGCAGGACATCATTAGAAGCTACATCTAGAGGATGCGCTACAATAATTACTAATAAAGGTGGATTAAAAGAAACTACTAACTCTGCTATTATTTTAAAAAAACTTGATTCAAATGAGCTTTACTTAGAGATTAAAAAATTAATTACAAACAATAAAAAAAGAAAAATCTTACAATCTTCTGGTAGAAAAAATATTAAACATTTAATAAGTGAAAATACAAAAATATTAGATCAAATAAGAGAAAGTTGTGTCCCTTTTTTTAATATTAACTTCAATAAGAAAAAATTAAAAATAATTAATTTATACAATCAAGGTCAGAAATTAAATCACAGACTATACAATATTTCATTAGGTAAAAAATTTACAAATGGTTTTGTAAGAAATGGTCATGATGTTCTAGAGATTAGTGATAGAGATTTCTTAAGAAATAATAAATCATTTAGTTTAATTCCTAACAGAAGTAATTTTCAAACCTTCTTGATTGATACTTTCAAAAATTATAATCCAGACATTCTTTTTTTTGGACATACTAAAAATATTGAACTCAACACTTTTGATGCTTTTAAATCTATTAATAAAAATCTCATTTTATCACAGTGGAATGAAGATCCGGTGATGCCCAGTCTAAATTATTCTAAACAAAATATTTCAAATATTAGACTATATTCAGATTTTGTAGATCATAACTTCATTACAACAGATCCCTCGGTATTAAATAAAAATATTAATAAAAATAATTTTTATTTTTTCTTTGTGCCTGTAGATAAAAATATTGAAAGTTTTGAGGTTTATAAAATGAACCCCAAAAAGGATTTATTTTATGCAATGAGTCATGGAGTTAATAGAGCTACACTTAAAGAAGGTGTTGAAGATGAAAGAATTAATTTTTTAGATAAATTGGTAAAAAAAATTCCAAATATAAAATATGATTTTTATGGATTTTCAAATAAACAGCCAATTTGGGGTAATGATTTTAACAATGCATTAATTAATTCAAAAATGGGTCTTAACTTAAGTAGAGGCAAACCAACTAAGTATTATTCTAGTAACAGAATTGCATCTATAATGGGAAATGGATTGTTAACTTTTATTGATGAAAAAGTAAATATGTGTGATTTTTTTAATAAAAATGAACTTATATTTTATAATAATATAAATGACTTGGCAGATAAAATAAGATTTTACTCTAAAAGTGAAAAATTGAGAAAAAAAATTGCTTCAAATGGAAAAAAAAAATATTTTAAACTATTTAATGAAAAAAAAGTTTCTAAATATATTTTAGATATATCACTAGGAAATAATGCCAAATTATTTTAATGAGCAAATTTTTTAAGAATCTTTACCACTTAATCCTAATTAATACTAAATTTTTTATAATATTAAAATTTATTTATAATTTTTTACCTAATTACAAAACAAAAAGTAAATCGAAAATAATTGAGAATGAAATCTATAATGATTTTAAATCTTATAATGAAAAAGAAAAGTGGTTTTGTAATAATCTTTTTTTTCTAAATAACCAACTTAAAAAAATTAAAAATATTAGGAATATTCTTGAAATTGGTTCTTATGAAGGAAGAAGTTGTATTTATTTTGGTAAAAAATTTATTGATGCTAAAATTACTTGTGTCGATACATGGTCTGGTAGTGATGAGCATTTAAATATTAAATTTCAAGAGATAGAGAGTAATTTCGATAAAAATATTTTGAATCATCTTGGTAACGACCGTGTTAAAAAACACAAAATATCATCAGATGTTTTTTTTGAAAAAAACAATAAATTTTTTGACTTAATTTATATAGATGGTGATCATCAAACTGATCAAGTTAAAAAAGATATAAATAATGCATGGAGAAACTTAAATGACGGTGGTTATTTGATATTGGATGATTATACTTGGTGGTGGTACAATGATTTAAACAAAAATCCTGCTTCTGCTATAAATAATTTCATTTATAACAACATCAACAGTATTGATGTTAAAAATTTAATAATTTGGAAACAAGTACTAATTAAAAAGAAATCATTGTAGTAATAAGATATAATAAAAAATAAAATATTTAAATTTTATGGATTTTTTTAAAAAAGCTATATTCGTGTTTTTATTGATAGTATTTGGTATAATTATTACCGTTAAATCTATTGAGCCAGTTATTGAAAAACAACTTTCTCAAATTTTTGCTGATAGAAAAATTTCAAATAAATTAAATAAAGAATTAATGAATTTGACAGAGGATTTTACTCCCGAAAAAAGAGAATTTTATAAAAAAATTTTAGTATCTTTATACACAAAATGGCTTCCGTTAATTGATGAAGCTAAATTAGAGGCTGAGCAAAAAATTAAAAATAATCAGTGAAAATAAAAACTGTAAAGATTTCAAACAAATTTTACTTTATATTTATAACTTTTTTATTAATCCTATTTGCTCATAGATCGCTATCATATTTGTCACATATATATGATGGGGGACATCATGGATCGTTATTTCAAAATGCATTAGAAATATTGAACGGAAAACTTCCTTATAAAGATTATTTTTCTCAGTATGGTCATTTTAATGATTTAATTAATTCATTAACTGTATATGTTTTTAATAAAGATATTTTTGGTATTTATATAAATACGACTTTATTTTATTTTTTATCTGTATTTATTCTGGGCTATGTTTCATTTAAATTAAGTAATATTTATAGCTTCTTTTTTGCAGTACTGATTTTAATTTTTAATCATCCTATACCAGAATATCCTTGGCCAAATTATTCAGCTTTTTTATTTCTAACGTTATCTGTATTAATTTTTAATTTAAAAAATAATTATCAATTATTTGTTTCTAGTTTCTTTTTAGGTATATCAATATTATGTAGAGAAAATTTTTATATTTTTATAATACCATCTTGGATTTTTTTATCCTTCTTAATTTATATACGTTACCGTGAATTAATAAAATTATCTTATTTTTTGTTTGGTTTAATTGTACCAATATCCATATTTTTTATATTTTTGAATTTAAATAATATTTTTGATGAGTGGTTGAGATTTCAGATGTTACCATTTCTTTATGTCGATGCATACGACACGACTTTAACGAGTTTAATTAAAAATTTTTTTATTTTTTTCTCTACAGAGGTAATTTTTAATCTAGTTGAAAAACCACAATATTTATCAATTTTACTAATTTATTTATTTAATGCATTTGTACTTTTTGAGGAAATTTTTCTTAAAAAAATAAAAAATATTAAAGTAATTTTTATTTGTACACTTTGTCTCTCTTCTTTTATTGTATCTATAAATTATGAAATTTTTAGACTCTATACATCCATATCTTTAGGTTTGCCCATAATTTTCTACAGATTACATTTGAATAAATTTAAAGATACAGCATTCATATATATTTTCATTTTAATTTTTATTTCAATTTATTCCTTTGCATATTATCCATCAGGTAATGTAAAATTTTTTAAGAATATTAATTTTGATCATTCTTATAAAAACAAAGAAATTCAATATTTTAAAAATCAAAAATGGACTTCTGATAAATGGAATTTTACTAAAAATTTTCAAACAACAGATAGCAAAATATTTAATCGTTGTAATATTGAATATATTCTTAATTTAACACCTAATGCGTTCATACTTGCACTATCAAATTTTTCTCGTGTTCAAAATTCACATATTTTTAATGACCATTTAGGTTTAGAATTTCCACTTTTTTTTCAAAGTGATTTTAATAAAAAGATAAATAAATTAATAATACAAGAAAACATTTATATAGTTACAACAGCAAATAATATTAAAATTTTAAAAACAAACTTAAACCAATATTTTGAATTAGAATCAATTAGTTTTTATGAAGGTAAAGAATTTCATTATAAAATTTTAGTTCCTAAAGATTGCTATCAAAAAATTATAGATTAATTTTATTTAAAGCATTATTTTTAAATATATTAGCTTCTCTAATATATCTTCTGACCATTTGAGTTGTTTTATGACCTGTCATAGCCATAATGCTTCTCTCGTCAGCACCTGAATCAGCAGCTACTGTTGCAAAACCCGATCTTAAACTATGACCTGCAAAATTTTTGTTTTCGATACCTGCTACCTTTAAATATTGTTTCATTAATAAAACTACAGTTTGGTCAGTTAATCTTTTATCTGTTAATGATAAACCTTTAGAAAATCTTCTAAAAATAGGTCCAGACTTAATTTTTGAAATTTCTAACCATTTTTTTAGATTTGTAACAGGACAGTAAATTTCATTATCGAAGTAGGGTAGTCCTTTAGTCATTCCTTCTCCGAATTGATCAGTTTTTGATTTCTTAATAGTGATTTTTAGACCCTCAGGAACGAATTCTAAATCCTCATGATCAATTGAAATCAGTTCTGTTCTTCTAAAACCACCTCCAAAGCCAATTAAGATTAAAGATTTATCTCTAAGTTTTTTTATTTCCTCAGTTTTTTGATCATTTATTACATTAATAATTAATTTTAAATGATTGATTAATATAGGTTTTTTACCTTTTTGAATACTGCCTTTAACCCTTCTTATTCCCATTAAATTTTCAACTATGATTGGGTGTTTGGTATCTAGATAATGTCCTTTCAGCTTATGAACCATGCTTATTGATACTAATCTTCGTCTTAAAGTGCTTATTTTTGAGTTTTTAGAGAGATGGGTAAGGTACAATGAAACTACTTTCGGCTCTGTTGGTAATGAATTTAATCCATGTTTTGCACAAAAAGCTCCAAAGTCTTTAAAGTCAGACTTATAAGCTCTTAGAGTATTATTTGCTTTAGAATTTTTGAGATTATTTAAAGTTGTCTCATGAAGCGATTTAAGGTCTGTTGTTAGTTCATTCATGTTATTACTATTGATAACAATTAATTATCATTAGTAATATATCAAGAGTTTTCTAATGTCAAATAAAATAATTAGTCATTTTTTAGGGACAATTAATGATATTGAGAGCTCAATAATGATGAAATATAACTTATATATGGGCATAGACGGAGTAATTGAACCGATATATTTCTTAATAACATCTTTTGGTTTTGCAATATTAAGCTTTATTAATTATAGAAAATCTGGAAAAACTCTTGAAACTATTTATCTTTCAATTTTAACTATTTTCTTTATAGTTTGTTTCATTATTTTAAATTTTTATTGATGAAAGGTACTAAATTTCAATTAAAAGTCTGGAATTACCTTAAAACTATACCAAAAGGCACTGTTAAAACCTATAAACAGGTAGCAATAGCTATAAAAAGCCCTAAATCAGCGCGTGCTGTAGCTAATGCATGTGGAAAAAACCCTTATGCCCCCAAAATACCCTGTCATAGAGTAATTCGGTCCGATGGAGGCCTTGGTGGATACTCAGGGAGAGGCGGAATTAAGACAAAACTTCGTTTATTGAGATCTGAAAAAGTTGACATTTAGTGGCTTTTTTGGCCTATTTTATGGTCAAAAAGACTAGTAAAATCAACATTTTTTTAATATTTAAGCTTATTTAAACATAAATTGTAATATTCACCCTTCAGTT
>CACJVG010000011.1 GCA_902596785.1 uncultured Pelagibacteraceae bacterium
AAAAATACATCTGGTTTAGTTGTAATTGCAAAAAACAATGAAACTCATGAAAATTTATCAAAACAATTTAGTGATCATACAATTATAAGAGAGTACCAACTTTTAATATGGGGAAAATTAAGACCATCCTCAGGAAGGATTGAAACATTTATAACTCGTAGTTCAAAAAATAGACAACTAATGGAAGTTAGCAGTTCTAAAGGTAAGAAAGCTATAACAAATTATAAAACTCTTGAAATTTTTGAAAATCAAAAAACACCAACTTTAAGTTTAGTTGAATGTAAATTAGAAACAGGAAGAACACATCAGATAAGAGTTCACATGAATTATAAAGGTAATAGTCTAGTTGGAGATGACAAATATAAAAAAAAATATAAAAAATTAAAAAATATTGATTTTGATATCCAAAATTCAATTACTAAATTAAATAGACAATTCCTGCATGCAAAAACTTTGGGATTTATACATCCACGTACTAAGAAAGAGATGATTTTTTCCTCACTTTTGCCCCAAGATCTAAATAATATTCTAAAAATGCTTAGAAACACTGAAGAATAAATTATTGAAAATTAGGTATAATTAATTAAATAAACACTGCTATGAGCACAACAATGAGCAACAATCTACCAACCCTTTCTAATGAAGGTGGACTATCTGCATATTTAGAGCAGATTAAAAAATTTCCAATGTTAGCCGCAGAAGAGGAATACATGCTAGCAAAAAACTGGAAAACGACTGGTAATATTAAAGCTGCAGAAAAACTAGTCACTAGTCACTTAAGATTAGTTGCAAAGATTGCTATGGGCTACAAAGGATATGGTTTGCCTATTAATGAAATGATTTCAGAGGGAAATGTAGGTCTTATGCAAGCTGTTAAGAAATTTGAACCAGAAAAAGGTTTTAGATTGGCAACTTATGCAATGTGGTGGATTAAGGCTTCTATTCAAGAATATATTTTAAGATCTTGGAGTCTTGTCAAAATTGGAACTACTACTGCTCAAAAAAAATTATTTTTTAATCTAAAGAAAATTAAAAATCAAATTTCTCCAGAAACTGAAGGTGACTTAAGAGATGAACACGTTGATCATATAGCTAATAAGCTCGATGTAAGTAAAGAGGAAGTCGTTTCAATGAATAGAAGACTTTCTGGAAAGGAGTTCTCGCTAAATGCTCAAGTTGGGGAAGACGGCGATGAATGGCAAGACTGGTTGGTTGATAAGGAACTTGATCATGACTTAAAATTTGCTCACCACGAGGAAATGGAACAAAGAAAAGATTTATTAAAAGACTCTATTAAAGTTCTTAACGATAGAGAAAGAGAAATTTTATATTCAAGAAGATTAAATGATGACCCAACTACACTAGAAGATTTAAGTAAAAAATATAAAATTAGCAGAGAAAGAGTAAGACAAATAGAAAATAAAGCATTTGAAAAACTCCAAAAGCACATGCTTCTATTAGCTAAATCAAAAAATCTTTTACCCGCAAACTAAACTTCAAAAGGATTTTCAATTAAAATAGTATCATCTCTTTCTGGACTAGTTGAAATACTTGATACTTTTGCACCAATAAAATCTTCAACAGCAAAAATATATTTTTTTGCATTTTCAGGTAATGAGTCCAGATTTTTAACTCCATTTGTAGAAGCTTTCCAACCTGGAAAAGTTTCATAAATTGGTTTTATTTTTATTTGATCTTCTACAGCAGCAGGTAAATAATCTAATCTTTTACCATCAAGCTCATAAGCAACACACATTTTAATTTCATCTAATTCATCGAGTACATCTAATTTCGTTAAAGCGATACCATCAATCCCTGAAACTTTAATAGTTTGCCTCACCAAAACGCCATCAAACCATCCGCATCTTCTTTTTCTACTTGTAACAGTTCCAAATTCTTTTCCACGTGTTCCTAAAAGTTCACCAACATCATCTGTTAACTCTGTAGGAAAAGGACCTTCCCCAACTCTTGTTGTATAAGCTTTTGTAATCCCAAGAACATAATTAATCGAATTAGGGCCACAACCAGTTCCTGTAGCTGCGCTTGAAGCAACAGTATTAGATGAAGTTACAAAAGGATAAGTTCCATGATCTACATCAAGTAAAATACCTTGAGCTCCTTCAAATAAAATTCTCTTTTTTTGTTTTTTAAATTGATCAATCTTTAGCCAAACTGGCTGAGAAAATTCTAATATTTTAGGTGCTATTTTAAGCAAATCAGATTTAAGCTGATCTTTTTCAAAAATTTTTTTTCCTAGGCCTTTTCTAATTGCATTATGATGAACTAGTACAGAGTCGAGTCTTTGATCTAAATTTTTTTCAGATCTTAGATCCATAACTCTTATAGATCTTCTTCCAACCTTATCTTCGTATGCTGGTCCAATTCCACGTCTTGTAGTTCCTATTTTGCTTTTTCCTGCTGCATCCTCTCTAATCTCATCCATTTCTCTATGAAAAGGCAAAATTAAATTTGCGGACTCCGAAATAATAAAATTATTTACATTTACTTCTACACCTTTAGATTTTATTTCTTCTATTTCCTCTAATAAAGCCCATGGATCTACGACAACTCCGTTGCCAATAATTGATATTTTGCCTTTTCTAACTATTCCAGATGGCAATAATCTCAATTTATAAGTAACACCATCAATCACTAAAGTATGACCAGCATTGTGACCTCCTTGGAATCTTATTACTACATCAGCCTGTTCAGATAACCAATCAACAATTTTTCCTTTACCTTCGTCACCCCATTGAGATCCAACAACGACTATATTTTTCATTATTTAAATTTTCTGTTTACTTTTAAGGAAGTGAGATGGTTAATTGGGCCATGACCTTTTCCATATTTTGGGTTTGATTTAATTGCAGAATTTACATACTTAATTCCTAGCTCACAAGATTTCTTTACTGTTTTTCCACATGATAAAAAAGTTGTAACTGAGCTAGATAATGTGCAACCTGTACCATGGGTATTCCTTGTTTTGTGGCGCTCACTTTTGAAGATCTTTATATCTTTTTTGTTTATTAAAATATCAATTACATTTTTATGTTTTAAATGACCTCCTTTAATAAGTACATTTTTGGCTCCTAATCCTATAAGTTTATTAGCAGCAAAAATCATATCCTCTTTGGTTATAATTGTTGTTTTAGTCAAAATTTCTGCCTCTGGTATATTGGGAGTAATAAGTGATACTTTTTTAATTAATTCTAATTTTAATAATCGAATAGCTTTAGTATCTATAAGTTTAGCTCCTCCTTTAGCAACCATAACTGGATCTAATACAATTTTTTTAACTTTAATTACATCCAAAGCTTTCAGTACCATTCTAATAACCTCTGAAGAATGTAGCATACCAATTTTTATTGCATCAGGTCTTATATCTTTGCAACTATAAATAATTTGATTAAAAATTTCTTTTGGATTAATTCCAACAATTGATTTTACACCTGTGGTATTTTGAGAAGTAACTGCTGTTATTGCTGTCATTGCATAAGAACCAAGAGCAGTAACAGTTTTTATATCAGCTTGAATACCTGCTCCACCAGATGAATCAGATCCTGCAATAATTAAAATTTTGGACTTTGGTTTCAATTTATTTAATTTTTTTTGTAATCATATTTACACATTTGTATAAAAGAGCTTTATCTTCACTTTCTCCCATTACTCTTATTTTAGATTCTGTTCCTGATTTTCTTACTAAAATTCTTCCATGACCTTTGATTAATTTATCTATATTTTTTATAATTTTTTTTATCTCTGGTTTATTGATTATATTTTTATCTTTAACTTCGATATTTTCTAAAAGCTGAGGTGTTTTCTTAAATTGATTAAAAAATTCGCTTGCCTTTTTTCCTTTTCTTAAAGCAAAAAGAGCTTCTAAAGCTACTAGCAAACCATCTCCTGTAGTTGCAAATTTACCTAAAATAATATGTCCCGATTGTTCACCACCTAAATTAAAATTATATTTCTGCATTTTTTCTTTAACATATCTATCTCCAACATTTGCCCTTAGAAATTTTATTCCTTTTGATTTAAAATATTTTTCTAACCCATAATTTGACATTAATGTCCCAACAACTCCCCCTTTCAACATTTTTTTGTTTTTCCATCTTGTTGCTAAAGCAGCTATAATTTGATCTCCATCTATTATATTGCTTTTTTCATCACACATTATAATTCTATCAGCATCCCCATCTAAAGATATTCCAATATGTGCTTTATATTTTTTTACAGCAGATCTGATTTTTCTTGGAAAAGTTGATCCACATTTTTTATTAATGTTTAAACCATTTGGTTTAATTCCTATTGCTATGACTTTGGCTCCTAATGATTTCAATAATTCAGGACCTGCCTTATATCCAGCACCATTTGCACAATCAATTACTATTCTTAGTCCTCTTAAATTGAACTCTTTAGTGAAATTTTTTTTCAAAATTTTAATATATTTTTTAGTACCTGTTTCTAATCTTTTAACTCTTCCTAATTTTTCTGAATGCGAAAGGTTTTTTGAGATTTTCTTATCTATAAGTCCCTCAATTTTTTTTTCTATTTTATCTGATAATTTCATTCCATCAGGACCAAACAATTTTAAACCGTTGTCAAAATGTTGATTGTGAGAGGCGGTGATCATTATGCCCATGTTAGCCTTCATTTCTTTTGTTAGCATAGCTAAACCATTAGTTGGTAAGGGTCCTAGGGTATAAACATGCATGCCAGCTGAAGTCAAACCCGAAACAAGAGCTGGTTCAAGTGTATATCCAGACAATCTCGTATCTTTTGCAATTATTGCTGTTTGTTTTCTTTTTTTTTGTGATTTAAAGTATGTTCCGCTAGCAAGTCCAAATTTAAAGAACATATCTCCATTTATAAATTTACTATTAACTGCTCCTCTTATTCCATCTGTCCCAAAATATTTTTTTGTCATTAATTTTTGACTATCTCGTTAAAAACTTTAATACCTTGCTTAACTTCATTAACATCATGAATTCTTAAAATCTGAATTCCTTGCATTAAAAGATATATTGAAGAGGCCATAGTTCCACCGATCCTTGTTTTGCTATCATTATTTTTTGATATATCTTTAATAAATCTTTTTCTTGAATTTCCTACTAGTATAGGAAAACCTAATGAATGAAAAATAGAAACACCTCTTATAAGATTCATATTATGTTTCAAATTTTTTCCAAATCCAATTCCTGGATCTAAAATTATATTATTGTGTTTAATACCTTTAGATCTTATTAACTTAATCTTATCTTCAAAATAATCATATATATCTAATAATTCATTTTTATATTTCGCTTTCTTTTGCATATTTTCTGGTGTCCCAACTGAATGTTGTATTACAAACGGAATTTTATACTTTTTTAAAATATTTATTGTTTTTGGATCATAACCTAATCCTGAAACATCATTAATCAGTTTAACTCCCATCCTAATACCATTTTCCATAATTCTAGATTTTCTTGTGTCTAAAGATATTGGTATTTTTTTTACAATTAATTTTAATATCTTATTGATTCTATTCCATTCTTGCTTTTCATTTACAGGCTTTGATCCTGGTCTTGTAGACTCACCACCAATATCTATTATAGATGCACCACTTTTATATAAACTATTGGCATGAGTGATACCCTTATTTTTTTTATTAAATTTTCCTCCATCTGAAAAACTATCAGGTGTAAGATTTAATACTCCCAAAATATTTGGAATTTTTTTAAAATTAAAATTAGAAAAATTTTTTTTTTTTGAGTTTATTTTTTTAATATCAGTATTTATTTTTTTTTTTAAATTATTTGGTAATTTCTTAACTTGATTTATAGAAATTCTTCTTATCTTTTTTCTTGTAATAATCTCAAGATGGTCAAAAGATATTTCTTTAATCTGATGTAACGGAATAGATTTTTTTTTATTTACTAAGATTTTAGATTGATTACCATAGTAGAAATTACACGCTCTTGTGTAATATCTTTGCATTATTTATTAATGAACAATTTTAGGTTTCAAACCCATAGCACCCAAAGCTGAGTCTTGATCATCTTTTGTTTCTGGATTATCTAAAACTTTATCTTTTGGATATAAATTTTTATTAATTATATTCTCTATTTCTTCACCAGTTAATGTTTCGTATGTTATTAGAGCTTTGGCGATTTTATGTAAGTCATCTACTTTTTCTGTCAAAATTTTCTTAGCTTGGTTATATCCTTCATCAACAAGTTTTCTTATTTCTTTGTCAATTTTTTGAGCAACTTCCTCTGAAACAGATTGAGTTTGAGTTACTGATCTTCCTAAAAATACTTCTTCTTGATTTTCTCCATATTCCACTGGGCCCATTTCTTCGCTCATACCATATTTTGTCACCATGGCTCTTGCTAGTTGTGTAGCTTGGTTAATATCTGAGCCACTTCCACCACCTGCACCTGTAGATATATTGTCTTTTCCAAAAATTAATTCTTCAGCAACTCTACCTCCAAAACAAACTGCCAATCTTGCCTTTAAATATTTAATTGAGTAACCATGTTTATCTCTCTCTGGTAAATTCATTACCATTCCAAGAGCTCTACCTCTTGGTATAATAGTTGCCTTATGTATTGGGTCGTAACTTGGCATGTTGAAAGATACTAAAGCATGACCTCCTTCATGGTATGCTGTAAGTTTTTTCTCATCTTCAGTCATAACCATTGAACGTCTTTCAGCACCCATCATTACTTTATCTTTAGCTTCTTCAAATTCAAATAATGTTACAATTCTTTTATTTTTTCTTGCTGCTAACAAAGCTGCTTCATTAACTAGATTTGCAAGATCCGCTCCTGAAAAGCCTGGTGTCCCTCTTGCTATTGTTCTTAAATTGACATCTGGTGCCATTTTTATTTTTTTCACATGGACTTTTAAAATTTTTTCTCTTCCAATAATATCTGGGTTTGAAACAACTACCTGTCTATCAAATCTTCCTGGTCGCAACAAAGCTGGATCAAGCACATCTGGTCTGTTTGTTGCAGCAATAATAATAACACCTTCGTTAGTGTCAAAACCATCCATTTCAACTAATAACTGATTTAATGTTTGTTCTCTTTCATCATTTCCACCACCTAAACCAGCTCCTCTGCTTCTTCCAACAGCATCAATTTCATCAATAAAAATTATACATGGAGAATTTTTTTTACCCTGTTCAAACATATCTCTTACTCTAGAGGCTCCTACTCCAACGAACATCTCCACAAAATCAGATCCTGAAATTGTGAAGAACGGAACACCCGCTTCACCTGCAATTGCTCTAGCTAATAAGGTCTTACCAGTTCCTGGAGGACCAACAAGCAAAGCACCTCTTGGAATTTTTCCACCTAATCTACTAAATTTTTTTGGATCCTTTAAAAATTCTACTATTTCTTCTACTTCCTCTTTAGCTTCCTCTACTCCAGCAACATCGTTAAAAGTAACTTTACCTTTGAGTTCGTTCATCATTTTTGCTTTTGATTTCCCAAACCCCATTGCTCCACCTTTTCCACCTTGCATTTGTCTCATAAAGAAAATCCATACTGCAATAAGCAGTAACATAGGAAACCATGATAAGAGCACACCAAACAATGAAGGCATTTTTTCCTCTAGAGGTGCTGCTGAAATACTTACGCCTTTCTCTGATAATTTTTCTATTAGATTTGGATCATTAGGAGCATAGGTTGAAAAAGAATTTCCATTTGAATAAACACCTTTAATGTTATTTCCTTGGATCTCTACTTTTAGAACCTCGCCGTTTTCAACTGAATTTAAAAAATCTGAAAATATTATTTGATTTCCACCTCTGATATTAGATTGAGGATTTTTAAACATGTTATAAAGACCTATAGTTAAAAAAACTATAATTCCCCACATTGCTAGATTTTTTAAATTCATAAGTTTAAAATAAGAATTATTATTAAATTAACAAGTGACAAAATATCAGTTATTTCATCAACTTTAACGCTCTTTTGATACTAAAACTGAGTTATTTACCTTCTTTATTACACAGTTTCCTAAAGTGGTCATGAATGAGTTATCATTTTTAATTCGATGAATTAAGTTGTCAACTTTTTTTCCTCTTACTGGATAGTATTTTTTACCAACAGCTTGTAACACTTCTGTTAGAGACCTAAAAACTACTTCTTCTGGTTGAAAAAAAAAATTTTTATTCAAAATAACAGACTTATTAATATTCGAAATTGTTGAATTGTCTTTTAAATTTTTTTCTACAAAGTATTTAATTGACTCGTTAGCAAATTTTAAATTTTTAATCGTTAGACTAAATTTATCATTATCAAATCCCTCTAATTCCAAGTTTTTTATAAAATTTCTAATTTTTACTCTTTTAAATTCATCATTTTTATTGGAGGGATCTTCAACATAATTTTTAAAAACTTTTTTGGCAATATGTTCTAAATTGTTTTTAGAAAATTTTAACAAAGGTCTTACCAAATTAATATTTTGTAGGTTAGTTCTTTGATCAAATGACACCATGCCATTTAAACCGCTACCTCTTAAAATTCTTATAAAAAAATTCTCCATTAAGTCATCCTTATGATGAGCTAATAAAATATTATTTATTTTTAATTTTTTTGCCTTGTTTATCATCAGTGTATATCTTTTATCTCTTGCAATAGATTGGATGTTGCTTTTTGGTTTTTTTCCAACCCAGTTTAAAATCTCAAGATTAGTAGATAATTTTTTTAGAAGCAATTTTACAAATTTTGCCTCTTTTGTTGAATTATTTCTAAGTTTATGATCAACGTGTAAATATTTTACTTTTAGATGTTTTTTAATCGAATAAATTTTTGATAAAAAACATAAAGCTAGACTGTCTGGTCCACCAGAAACCGCAACTATAAAATCCTCATTTAATTTAAGATTTTCCTCAAATTTTTTATAAATTTTAGAAGTTTGTTTATCTTTTAATTGATTTAATAAAAACTTATGAGTCTTGTTTGATGCATTCAAATTTTTTGGACTCATATTTTGCTTTTTGTATTACAGACTGATTTGCATTAGGATATTGTAATTCTACACCATTTATCATTTTACATCCTTGGTCTTTTTCACCAATTTGAACCATTGATACTCCAAGTTTTAAAAGATTAATTGGAGCCTTTTTTCCTTTAGGATATTTTTGGTAACCCTCTAAATAAGCAGAAGCTGCATCAGTATATAATTGTCTAATTCTAAATGTTTCTGCATACCAGTATTGTGCACTACCTGCTAACTCATGATCAGCGTTAGATAGAACAAATTCTCTAAAAGCTCTTTCCGCTGTACTATAGTCTCCAACTTTTAAAAAACTTGTTGCAAATTCATATTGGTCCACTGGATTTAAATCTTGAGGAAGTATTTTTTCTTCGGACTGAAAAGTTTCTGTCACAATTGAAGCTGTAGTATCAACAGATTGAATTTGTTGTGAAGTTTCATTTGTTTCTGTATCCTTATATGAAATTGTTCCTAAATCTTGAGGTTGTGAACTTCCG
Organism: uncultured Pelagibacteraceae bacterium; assembly: GCA_902596785.1. Classification (GTDB taxonomy): domain Bacteria; phylum Pseudomonadota; class Alphaproteobacteria; order Pelagibacterales; family Pelagibacteraceae; genus Pelagibacter. The sequence continues at coordinate 9,492 of CACJVG010000011.1, forward strand.
GGTAAAACTTTTTGCTCATCTGTTTTTGGCTTTGAACTTAATTGATTTTCTGAGCTACTTATATTTCCGGAGCTAATGTTGGTCTCTATATCTTGGAATCTTATTTGGTTATCTGCTTGTATTTTTGAAACACGAGTAGATAATTTATCCAACTTAAAATTTATTTCCTCAAATTTATTAGTGAGCTCTCTAAACTGATCCTCAACCTCAGATAATTTTAATAGATGTCTAGTTAAAACATCTTCTGAATTTTGGTCCAAATCTGAAACTGAACTATCATTGGTTTTAGCTTTCACTTCTATAGATCCAGAATAAACTGCTCTTTCAAGAGTTTTAAGGTCATTTTTTATTATTTCTAATGTTTCATAAATATTATGGTTATCTGCAAAAGAAATATTAATAAAAACCAAATTTAAGATTAAAAATAATTTTAAAATTACTAATTTAAATATGAGCATCATTTAAATTAGATTTATGATTATAAAAATGGCAAAAAAAAGACCCTAAATCCAATAAAGGTTTTAGGGTCTTAAATTTTAAATTATTAATTTGCTTTAACAGTTACTGATCTTCTGTTTTTTGACCAGGCTAATGGGTTTGAACCAGAGTCAACTGGTCTTTCTTTACCATAACTTAATACCGTAATTCTGTCAGAAGATATTCCGTAAGTCATTAAATAGTCTTTAGCTGCATTTGCTCTTCTTTCACCAAGAGCCAAGTTATATTCTCTTGTTCCTCTTTCGTCAGCATGACCTTCAAGAACTACATTTATGCTTGGATTCTTTCTTAACCAAGCTGCTTGGGCTCTTAAAGTTTCTCTTGATGCAGTTGTTAATATCGACTCATTTGTTGCAAAGAAAACTCTGTCTGGAACTCCATCAGCTAAATATTCAACTGTGTCTGTTCCTGTGTAAACATCACCTTGCATTTGACCTTGAATGTCTGTTGCCACTTCTTTTTTAGTTGCACATGCAGATAGCACTAGGCAAGCTGTTAATACTAAAAGTGTGTTTTTTAAAATTTTGTTTAATCTCATTAAATTGCTCCTTGCTGCTAATTTCAATTTCTTAACTTTTTCACAACTAAATAGAGGTTTCAAGTCTAAAAATCAAGAAATTTACAAAAATTAATCTTTAATTACTTAATAAAGATGACCATGATGGGTCTGAAGCATCTGTTGGTGTCTTTATTTGCCGTTCATTATAACCCGTTAAATCTATAGACCACAATTTTGCAGTAAAACCCTCTCCTTTGGAGTTAGTTTTTGTCTCTCTATAAAATATTAATACCCTTCCATTTGGAGACCAAGATGGCGCCTCTTGGTAATAATTTTCAGTCAACAATCTTTCACCACTACCATCAGTCCTCATTACACCTATATAAAATTTACCTTTATGTAATTTTGTAAATGCAATTAAATCTCCTCTAGGAGACCATACAGGTGTTCCATATAAACCGTTACCAAAAGAAATTCTTTTTACATCACTTCCATCATTCTTCATTACATAAATTTGCTGATAACCACTTCTATCAGAATTAAATGTAATATATTTTCCATCAGGAGAATAAGATGGTGAAGTGTCAATTGATGGATGATTAGTAATTTTTTCAACAATTCTATTTTCTAAATCCATAGTGTAAATATCTGACTTTCCATCTTTAGCAAAACTCATAATTATTTTTTTACCATCAGGTGAAAAACGTGGTGCAAATGTCATTCCAGGAAAATCTCCAACTACCTCTTGTGTCCCCGTTTCTATATCTAATAAATAAACCCTTGGCATATTTTTAAAGTAAGACAAATAGGTTACCATTTGACTTGCAGGATTAAATCGTGGTGTTAAAACTAACTCATTCCCTAATGTCAAAAATTTATTATTAGCTCCGTCTTGATCCATTATTGCTAATTTTTTTATTCTTTGTGTTTTTGGTCCTTCTTCTGAGACATAAATTATTCTTGTATCAAAATAACCTTTTTCTCCAGTCAGCCTTTCATAAACCTTATCAGAAATAATATGCCCTACTCTTCTCCAATTGTTAGGAACTGTAGTAAAAGCTAAAGCCATCATTTCTTTAGCAGCTAAAACGTCCCATAATCGAAACTCAACCCTTAATTTATCGTCAACATAATTTACTTTACCAGTAATAAGTGCTTGAGCTTTAATTAAATTCCAATCTTCAAATCTTGGTTTTAAATTTGCAATATCAGGAGCTTGTAAAAAAGCCTTTTTATCAAGAGGGTTAAACAATCCTGAGGTCCTCAAATTGTTTTCAACAATATTTGATATTTCAGAACCAATATTTTCTTTTTTAAGTATTTTTTCAAAACCTTTTCTAGATTCTTCATCAATTGATAAAGGGGAAACTGCTAACGGAAGCGGATTTAAATTTCCCCGAGTTATATCAACTTCTATTAAAGCATTTGCTTTGATAGGTATTAATATTAATAATAAAATTAAAATTTTTTTTGTCATTTAAATATACTACCCTTCTAACATCTCTCTTGCATCAAAATTTAATTGTAATTCTTTCCATCTTTCATATCCAGTAGTTGGAACTCTTAATGGTTGGCATAACTTAACAGCTCTCAAAGCACTTTCTGCTAATACCTTATAAAATCCTTGGCCTGGTTTATTCATTCTTGCATGGTCCAAAATTTCTGTTTTTGATACTGTTCCATCAGGTTTTAATTTTAACTTTATTCTTACTAAAAGATTTTCATTATATGGCAATCCTAAAGGGATACTCCAACACCCAAATATTTGTGCTTTAAGAGCATCCTCTTCGCCTAGTGTTAGACCTGTATTTTCTACATTTCTTTCTTGATCTTGAGTAATGTCGTCATTTGTTTTTAAAACTTCTGCGCTCTCTTCTTTTGATTTATCAATTAAAGCAGCAATATTATTTGGATCAAATAAATCTTTTTTTTCAAATTCTGATACTTGTTTAACTTCATCATCTACTTTTTCAGGATTTTGTTTTTTTTCCTCTTTTGTTTCAACCTTTTTTAAAGTTTTATCTGGAAGTGGAATTGCCTCAGGTGTTTCATTCTCTATTTTTTTATTATTTTGATCAGGAGCCAGAACAGTTTTTGTTTTCGTTTTTTCTACTTTTTTTGGTGGAGCTTGTTCTGAAACAAGTTTTTTTTCTTTCTCTTTTACTTTCTCAATTATTTTTTTAGCCTTAGGTGCAAATGGAATATTGGTTTTTTCTGCTATTTGAATTAACTCAACCGATACGATTGGTGGAATATCAAGTGGTTTCTTTGCCAAAAAAGGTAAACTCATAGCTGTAATGAAAATTAACAAAGCATGTAAAACAGAAGAAATAATCAAACTTCTATTCACTTTAATTACCTTTGTTTATATGGTTCTGAAATCAATGCTACTTTAGTAAAACCAGATCCTGATAGTAATCCCATTATTTCTAGAACTCTTCCGTAATTTATAGTTTTATCACCTCTAACATAAATTCTGGTATCAGTTCTATTTTTTGAAACAGCTAAAACCTTTGCAATAATATTATCATATTCAACTTTTGCTTCTTGAATAAATATTTCACCTTTTGCATTGATTGAAAGAGTTAAAGGTTCTGTCTCTTCAGGCAAAGAGTCTGCTGAACTTTCTGGTAAATCAACTTGAACTCCAACAGTTAACAATGGTGCTGTAACCATAAAAATTATTAACAATACAAGCATTACATCCACAAAAGGAGTAACATTTATTTCACTCATTGGTTCTTTGGAAGAACGATTTAATTTAAATGCCATTTAAATAATTGTTAAAAATCTTTTTGAAAAATTTTCTAATTTTTCTGAATATTTTTTGGCATCATTATTAAACTTATTGTATGCCACTACTGCTGGTATTGCAGCCAATAGACCAAGTGCAGTTGCAAATAAAGCTTCGGCTATTCCTGGCGCAACTATCGCAAGACTTGTGTTTCTTGAAATAGCTATAGATTGAAAAGAATTCATAATTCCCCAAACAGTTCCAAACAATCCAATAAATGGTGCTGTTGAGCCTACTGTTGCCAAAAAAGTAAAACCTTTTTCAATTTTTGTCATTTGTTTTTCGATTCCAGCTTCTAGAGATGCACTCATTCTTTCACTAATGTTAGTTCTTGCTTTTTTTTTAAGTAATCCTTCCATTGCATCTTGAAATACAAGTGACATTGGATCTTCAAGTTTACTAGGTAAACTATTGTAAAAAGTTTCAGCAGATTTAGAATTCCAGAATTTTTCTTCAAACTCTTCTGAAGATTTAGTTATTTTTTTAAATAAACGAAACTTTTCAATAATTACAGCCCAAGAATATATTGAACACAAAATTAATATAATCATTACTGACTTAACAATTATGTCTGCTCTAAAAAACAAACTGAATAATGAAAAATCTGTATTTGTCCCTAATTCAACTGCTTTTGCTGCTATATCTGCTTCCATACTTACTCATCACACGTAAATGTGTCATGATTTTGTCTTTTAATTTAAATTGATTATTCTTCTTTTTGATAAGTTTCGTAGAAAAAACTAGCTATTAGAATAGCATCTGCCTTGTTGTTATCTTTTTTTTTTGACAATTGTGATGAAAAATATGGAAAAATTTCAATAGCTCTTGTTCTACTCGCATCTTTTTCTGAATTAATAAGGTTAAAATATTTTTTCCACTTAGCAGGTCTAACATAATAAACAGGTAAATGCATTGCGCTGCATATTCCCTTTAAAATACCAAAAGATTGACCAAAATTAAACATACTGGTAACGCCTTGGCCAGGCATTGCAGAAACTTGTTCGATTACAACTTTTATGTTTTTTTTATCAAATTTGTTTATCCTTTCACTAATTTCATTAAATATTTGAGCACCATTTACTTGTCTTTTATTCTTCTTACCATCTGTCATGGTTGGCATTTCAATTACATCTTTTATTATACCATCTTGAAAAAAACAGATTGAACCTGAGATGCCTGGATCAATTCCAATAATCATCATTAAATACCACCTAAATTAACGTTTGAATAAACGTTCTGAACATCGTCATCTTCCTCAAGAGTTTCTAAAAAATCTACTACACTATCTTTATTATCTTTATTTACTTCAACACTATTTAACGGGATCCATTCAATTTCTGTTGAAATAAAATTCACAATAATTTTCTCAAGATTTTTTTTTACGTTATATATTTCGCTCATTTGACATTGGACCTCATGATAATCCTCATAAGAGAAACACTCATCAGCTCCGGACTCAATCGCTAAATCTAAAATTTTTTCATCAGATATCTCTTTTTTGTCAATTTTGATTATACCCAATTGTTGAAAATTGTGAGATGCTGAACCTTGAGTTCCTAAGCTCCCACCACTTTTTTGAAAAATAGTTCTAATATTTGATGCGGTCCTATTTTTGTTATCTGTTAAAGTTTCAACTATAACTGCAATCTTTTCTGGTCCAAACCCCTCGTATCTTAAATTTTCAAAATTTGCTCCTGTAGCTGCAGAAGACTTATCTATTGCTCTTTCAATATTATCTTTAGGCATATTTGCAGATCTAGCTGCCTGTACTGCAGATCTTAGTCTAGGGTTCATTGCTGGATCTTTGTCACCAAGTTTTGCTGCAACAGTAATCTCTTTAGATAATTTTGAAAATATCTTTGATCTTTGCTTATCAGCCTTACCTTTTTTATGTTTTATTCCTGCCCAATGTGAATGTCCTGCCATGATCTTTAAATATTTTTTAGTTGATCTCCGTATACATAGCTTTTGATATCTATTGCTAAACCTGTTTTTATATCACAATCTACTATAACACCACACAAAGTAGCATCTCCAGTAGCGGGAAAGTGTTTCACTGAATTCTTTTTTAAAAATCTATTCAAGGAATTTTCTTTATTCATTCCAATCACAGAATCATAATCCCCACACATACCTGCATCTGTTTGATATCCAGTGCCATTATTAAGTATTCTGGCATCATTTGTTGGAATATGAGTATGGGTTCCAACCACGAGAGTTGCCTTTCCATCAAATAGATGTCCAATAGCATTTTTTTCGCTAGTAATTTCACCATGGAAATCAACTACAAGTAAATCAAAATCCTTTTTCATTTCATTTTCTTTTAAAAATTTTTGAGAAGCTTCAAAAACATCTTCACACTTTTTCATAAAAACGTTGCCCATCAAATTAAGAACTCCAATTTTTATATCATTCCTTGTTTTATAAATCTGAAAACCTTTTCCTGGTGCAGGTTCAAATAAATTTTTAGGTCTTAATAATCTTTCTTCTTTATCAATAAATTCCATAATTTCTTTTTGATCCCAAACATGATTTCCAGTTGTGATAACATTAACTCCACAATTAAAAAAATCCTTACATATTTCTTTAGTTAGCCCCACACCTTGAACTGCTGCATTTTCACCGTTTACTATTACAAAATCGATTTTGTTTTTATCAATTTCATTTAATAAATTACTTGTTAATTTTGAACATCCTGAAATTCCAACAACATCTCCTAAAAATAAAATTCTCATTGTATAATTTTTTTCTCGGTTATTATTAAATCAAGTTTCTTATCATGCTTGTTGATAGGTATTTTTTTTATCTCCTGGTATGAAAATCCTAATCCAATTTTAAATATTTTTTTAATTTTAGATACTTTTTCTAAATAACGATCATAAAATCCTCCACCATAGCCCAGTCTATTCAAATCATCATCATAAGCTACTAAAGGAACAAATATTATATCTGGGTAAATTTTCTTTCCTAAAGTTGGTTCAGCAATTCCATACTTATTAATCTTTAAAGGGTCTTTATTTGTCCATTCAAAAAAATCCATTTGGTTATTTTCTCTAATTATTGGTAAGGAAATATTTGCCTTTTTGACTCTTAAAAAATAAAGCATATCCAAGTCATCAATCTCATGATTACAAGGGTAATACCCTCCTATATTTTTGAAATTAATTTTATTTTTTTTTAAAAATCGATAAATTCTGTAAGGATTAAGACTAAGTTTTTTATTTGAATTTTTTTTTCTAAGATTTAAAATTTTGCTTCTTAGCTTAGATTTACTCACAGACCTACTTTGAAATGTTTTCTAATTTTGCTTTTTTTACAAAATTTGATATTTGATCAGCAGCTTCATCAATTAAATTTTCGTATTTTTTTTGATTATCGTCAATTTCTTGTTTTAAATTTTCATGATCAAGATTTAGTTTTTCAATTTCAGATTCTTTTGTGTCTCTATAATTGTAAATTAGAGATTTTAGTTCTTTAAATTTTTTTGATAGATCATTTAATTCTTCTTTTTTTTGATCTACTTTTTTCTTAGTTTCGTAATATTCATCCATTATTTTTACAGCTGTAATTAATAATAATTTATTTTCACCTAGATTTCCCAAATCATTTTTTAAATTATTAAACTTTTTGTTAATCTGAATTAACAATTCTTCTAAGTGCTCCTCTTGTCCATCTTCACAAGCAAGCAAAAACTCTTTATTGTTAAATTTTATACTTACATTTGCCATTTATCTATTTCATCCAATAGTATGTCAGTTTCTTGATTAAGTTCGTCAATTTTTTCAGAAAATTCAATTTGTTTTCTTTCTTCCAGCTTTTCTTTATTTTTTAAATCCTCAAGTTTTTTTGATAAATTTTCATGTTCCTCGAGTAACATTTTATATTTTTCTTCAATCTGTGTTTTTTCAATTTCTAATTGATTTTGTTTTGCGCTTAAATTTTTGATATTTTTTTGTAATTCGGGATTTGTTAGATCTAAATTTTGTAATTCCTCTAATGCAATATTTAATTTTTTTTCTTTTTCGTTTATAGAATTCATATATATATGTTTATATTATTAAATAGATTCTTCTTAGTCTAGTCAGGATAATTTTGAGCAAACTACACAATGATTTAGCTAATTGCATCAGATTTTTATCAATTGATGCTGTTCAAAAAGCAAATTCAGGTCACCCAGGAATGCCAATGGGTATGGCAGATGTTGCAACTGTGTTATTCAAAAATTTTTTAAGATTTAATCCAAAGAATCCAGATTGGTTAAATAGAGATAGATTTGTTTTATCTGCTGGTCATGGTTCTATGCTTTTATATTCTTTGCTTTACCTAACTGGATATAAAAGCATATCAATTAATAATATTAAAAAATTTAGGCAACTTAATTCTATTTGTGCCGGACATCCTGAATATCATCCGAAAACAGGTATTGAAACTACAACAGGTCCTCTTGGACAAGGAATATCTAATGCTGTTGGTTTTGCAATAGCTGAAGAAATTTTAAAAAATAAATTAGGTAAAGATTTGATTAATCACAAAACTTATGTTTTAGCTGGAGATGGATGCTTAATGGAAGGAATAAGTCATGAAGCGATGAGTTTAGCAGGACATTTAAAACTTAAAAATTTAGTTATGCTATTTGATAACAATTCAATTTCAATTGATGGTCCGACAAATCTCGCTGTTTCAGATAATTTTAAAAAAAGATTTGAAGGATATGGTTGGGATTATATTTCTATCAACGGTCATAATGAAAAAGAAATTTTTAAAGCACTAAAAAAAGTTCAAAAAGCTAAAAACCCTACTGTGATTTCTTGTAAAACAAAGATTGGATATGGTTCACCGAATAAATCAGGAAAAGCATCGTCCCATGGAAGTCCATTGGGATTAGATGAAATCAAGCTTGTAAGAAAAGTTTTAAATTGGAAAACCAAACCTTTTGATATCCCAAATAAAATTTTAAATGAATGGAGAAAAATTGGCCAAAGAGGTGAAATTTTAGAAAAAAAGTGGAACAAAATATTAAAAAGAAAAAAAATAAAATTTAATCAAACTTTAAAAAATAACTTTACTACTGTGCTTAATAAAGAAAAAGAGAATGCAATAAAGGAGCCAAAAAGTTTAGCTACTAGAAAATGTTCAGAAATGACATTGAATGCATTAACAAGACAAAAAAATAATTTAATTGGTGGCTCTGCTGATTTAGCAGGATCAAATAATACAAAAACTAAAAACCATAAAATAATTAAACCTGGAGATTTTACTGGTGACTACATTCACTACGGAGTGAGAGAACACGCAATGAGTGGGGTTATGAATGGTATTGCACTTCATAGTAATCTAATTCCTTATGGAGGTACTTTTTTAATATTTTCTGATTATTGCAAACCTTCTATCAGATTGTCTGCCTTAATGAAAAAAAGAGTCATTTATGTAATGACTCATGACTCTATTGGGCTCGGAGAAGATGGCCCTACCCATCAACCTATTGAACAGCTTTCAGGCTTACGTGCTATACCTAACCTAAATGTATTTAGGCCTGCAGACAGAGTTGAAACTATCGAATGTTGGGAGCACGCCTTAAAAAGCTCAAAAACACCTAGTGTGCTATCTTTGACAAGACAAAATTTAAATCCCGTAAGAAAGACACACTTAAATAAAAACTTATGCTCATTGGGTGCTTACGAGGCTTTAAGAACAAATAAAAAAATTAATCTAACAATATTAGCAAGTGGATCTGAAGTTAATCTAGCAATAGAGGTTAGCCATAAATTAGCCAAAGATAAAATATATTCCAAAGTGATATCAATGCCTTGTATGGAACTTTTTGAATTACAATCAAAATCTTATAAAAATAAAATTTTAGAAGAAACAAAATTTAAAATATCCATTGAAGCTGGATCAAGCGATTGTTGGAAAAAATATGTAGGTGATAACGGTATTGCTTTTGGAATTGATGAATTCGGAAAAAGTGCACCCTATAAAGATATTTATAAATATTTTGGACTAGAGAGTACAAACATTAAAAATATCACTAAAAAATTATTAAATAAATAAAATGACAATTAAAATTGGAATTAATGGAATGGGACGGATTGGTCGTATGGTTGTTAGATCAATTGTCGAAGGTAAAAATAAAAATTTAAAAATTAATCATATAAACAACAGGTCAAATTCAGAAACAACGTCTAAATTAATCAAATATGATTCTATACATGGAAAATCAAATGCTGATTTAGATTATGATTCAAATCATTTAATAATTAATAAAAATAAAATTACATTTTCTCAAGAAACAAAAATTGAAGACATAAATTGGAAAAAACATGATGTTGATTATGTTTTCGAATGTACTGGAAAATTTAATTCGAAAGAAAAACTTCTTTCTCATATAGAAAACGGTGCAAAAAAGGTGATCGTTTCTGCTCCATGTAAAAATGCTGATAAAACAATAGTATTTGGTGTTAATGAAAACATAATTACTAAAGAGGATAAAATAATATCTGCAGCTTCGTGCACAACTAATTGTCTAGCACCAGTAACCAGTGTTCTTGATAAAAATTTTGAAATTGAAAAAGGTTTTATGACTACAATTCATGCGTTTACTAGCGATCAGAGAATTTTAGATAATTCACACAAAGATCCAAGAAGAGCAAGATCAGCGAGTCATTCAATAGTTCCTACCTCAACGGGAGCTTCGAAAGCAATTGGAGAAATAATACCAAACCTCAAAGGGAAACTGGAAGGTGTTGCAATGAGAGTACCTACTCCTAATGTTTCTCTTGTTGAATTAGTTTTTTGTACAAAAAAAGATATTAGTATAAAAAAAATTAATGATGCCTTTGAAGAAGCATCAAAAAATAAATTAAAAAATATCTTAGAAGTTACTCATGAAAAATTAGTGTCTATAGATTTTAATCATCATCCTGCTTCTGCAATAGTAGATGCCTCTTTAACAAATGTAGTTGGAAGTAATATGGGTAAAATATCAGCCTGGTATGATAATGAATGGGCCTTTTCTAATCGAATGTGTGATATCGCTGAAACTTTGCATAAAATCTCTTAATGAGAAGTATTATAAATGAAAAAAATCTAAAAAATAAAAAAATATTATTAAGACTAGATTTAAATGTTCCTATAAATAGAAGAAAAATAACAGACACAACAAGAGTCGATAAAATTCTTCCCACATTAAATTTTTTGATAAAAGAAAAAGCTAAAATTATAATTTTATCTCATGTTGGAAGACCAAAAGGTAAAACAGATAGAGAGCTTTCTCTGGAACCAATTTGTAAAGAATTACAAAATAAATTAAAAAAAAAAGTAAAACTGATTACTGAAAATATTAAAGAAATAAAAAGTAAAGATTTCTTCAATGAATATAATGAGGATATTTTTATTTTAGAAAATATTAGATTTTATTCTGAAGAAGAACAAAATGATAATAAATTTGCAGAACATATATCGAAACTTGGAGATATATATGTAAATGACGCTTTTTCTTGTTCGCATAGAGCTCATGCCTCAATTTATGAAATTCCAAAATTCTTACCCTCATTTTCTGGGTTGCAGCTAGACTTAGAAGTGAATGCACTTAATAAAATAACTTCTGAAATTACCAGACCGATTACTTGTATTATTGGTGGTTCTAAGATTTCAACTAAGATTAATGTTATTAAAAATTTAATTCCTAAATTTGATAATATTATAATTGTTGGGGGTATGGCTAATAATTTTATAGAATATTTTGGAAATAGTATTGGAAAATCTATTAAAGAAAAAAATTGCGATAAAATAGTTGAAGAAATTGTTTCTCTTTCAAAAAAAGAAAAATGCAAAATAATCTATCCAGAAGATGTGGTTGTATCTAAAGATTTAAATGGATCTCCTCAAAAGAAGGAATTGAACAAGATATTATCTGATGAAATGATATTAGATATTGGTCCAAAGACTATAGAAAAAATAACAAAAATTATTGATAACAGTAAAACTATACTTTGGAATGGACCCGCAGGATATTTTGAAAATCCAAACTTTGCTTATGGAAGTATTCAAATAGCAAATAAAATAATTGAAAATAATAAAGCAAAAAAAATTTTTTCAGTTGCTGGTGGTGGAGACACAGTTTCTTTGTTAAACAACTTAAACGCAGTTAATGAGTTTAATTTTGTTTCAACTGCAGGTGGAGCTTTTTTAGAATTTCTTGAAGGTAAAAACCTTCCTGGTATAACCGCATTAAATTAAAATGTCTGAATTAAATAAAATTGCACTTAAAATAATTTCCAATGGCAAGGGTATACTTGCTGCTGATGAAAGCAATGGAACTATGACAAAAAGACTTGAAGCAGTAAATGTCAAATCAACTCCAGAAAATAGGCTTTCCTTCAGAGAAATTCTTTTTTCGTCAGATGGAATGAAGGATTGCATAGGTGGTGTAATTCTTTACGATGAAACTATAAATCAAATTTCTAGCACAGGAAAATCAATACCAGATTTAATAACTAGTTCAGGTGCAGTTCCTGGAATTAAAGTTGATACAGGTGCAAAAGATTTAGCAAATTCCCCTAAAGAAAAAATTACAGAAGGATTAGATGGCCTTAGAGATAGATTAAAAAAATATTATGATCTTGGAGCAAGATTTACAAAATGGAGGGGTGTCTATTCAATTAGCGAAAAATATCCAAGCGAACTGGCAATCAGTAGTAATGCTCATGCACTTGCTAGGTACTCTGCACTAGTTCAAGAAAATGGGATGGTTCCAATAGTAGAGCCTGAGGTATTGATGGATGGAAACCACTCTGCTGAAGTTTGCTTGAGCAAGACATCAGAAGTAATTAAAAAATGTTTTGAGGAATTAATTCTACATAAAGTTGATCTTTCAGGAATTATTTTAAAACCAAATATGATATTGGCAGGAAATCAATCAAAAGATAAAATTTCAAATGAAGAAGTTTCTGTAAAAACCCTGGATTGTCTTAAAAGTTCAGTACCAAACGAAGTTCCTGGAATAGCTTTTTTATCTGGTGGGCAATCTGAGATTGAAGCTACAGAGAATTTAAATTTAATTAATAAAAATAATAATACTAACTTTATAATGACCTACTCATATGGAAGAGCTCTTCAACAAAGTGCTTTAAAAGTTTGGTCCAATGATATTAAAAATGTAGAGTTAACTCAAACTACTTTTAATCATAGAGCTGAAATGTGTACCTTAGCTGCTCAAGGAAAATGGTCTAGCGAACTTGAAAATAGATAAAAAAAAATTTATTTATCTTATTTCTCCCAACAAAATAACTAATTCTTTCTATAATAATCTAAAATTGGTTTTAAAAACTGAAAAAGTAAGTTTTTTTCAGCTCAGACTTAAAAGTTATTCTCTGAAAAAGAAAATAATAATTGGAGAAAAAATTAAAAATATTTGTAAAAAAAATAAAGTAAAATTTATAATTAATGATGACCCGTTGCTTGCTTTAAAATTAAACGCAGATGGTTGCCATCTAGGTCAGAAAGATATGAATATTAAGATAGCAAAAAAAATACTTGGTAAAAAAATTATAGGAATTACTTGTCATAATTCTATAAATTTAGCAAAAAAAGCGATTAAAGCTAAAGCTGATTACATTGCCTTTGGTGCTTTTAATCAATCTAAAACTAAAAAAACTAAGTATGTAGCCTCTGTAAAAATTTTAAATAAAGCTAAAAAATTTACAAAAACTCCAACCGTGGCTATTGGTGGAATTAACGATGATAATTATAAAAATCTATTATTGAATAATGCCAATTTTTTGGCTATTTCAGGCTACATTTGGAAAAATAAAAAATATAAACCGTTACAAGCTATAGAAAGATTAAAATGAAAATTAATGCTGGAGAAATAAGAGTTGGAATGCTCTTAGAATATAAAAATGACTTATGGCAAGTTTTAAAAACCCAACATGTAAAACCAGGGAAAGGTGGTGCATTTGCTCAAGTTGAAATGAAAAGCTTAAATAAAAATACAAAGTTAAATGAAAGATTTAGATCTAGCGAAACTGTAGAAAAAGCATCGTTAGAGGAGACTACATTTAATTATCTTTATAGTGATGATGATTATTATTTTTTTATGGACCCAAAAACATTTGAGCAAATAGAAATAAAAAAAGAAATTGTTGGCGACAAAGGAAAACTATTGACAGAAAATCTTGAGGTTTCTGTAAGTTTTTATAATGAAAATCCATTATCAATTGAATTACCTAACCAAGTACAGTGTAAGATTGAAACTACTGATGTGGCTCTAAAAGGACAGACAGTATCATCATCTTATAAACCAGCAAAACTTGATAATGGTTTAAATATACAAGTTCCTCCATTTATTGAAGCAGGTGATGAAGTAATAGTTGATACAAGAAATTTAGAATACATTAAAAAAATTTAACATGATCTCTATATCTTCTTATTTAAATATTATGATTAAAGCAGCAGATAAAGCCTCAAAATCAGTAATAAGAGATTTTGGAGAAGTTGAAAAATTACAAGTATCAAAAAAGGGCCCACGTGATTTTGTAACAAAAACAGATAAAAATGTTGAGAAAATTTTGATTGAGGAACTTTCAAAAATAAAAAAAAACTATTCTTTTTTATCTGAAGAAGTTGGCTTTATAGAAAATAAAGACAAGAATAATATTTGGATTATTGATCCTATAGATGGAACAACAAACTTCCTTCATGGTATTCCTCATTTTGCAATTTGTATAGCTTTAAAATCTAATGAAGAAATAATAAGTGGTTTGATATTTGATCCAATAAAAGATGAAATGTTTTATGCGGAAAAAAATAAAGGTGCATATTTAAATAATCAAAGATTACGAGTATCTAACAAAAACTTAATAGATGAATGTTTGTTTTCAAGTAATCATGAAGGGGTTAAACATTGCAATCTTAGTATGAGATACACTGGATGTGCTGCACTTGATTTAGCTTATGTGGCATCAGGTAGATTAGATGGTTTTTTTCATAATAAAATTAATATTTGGGATGTGGCAGCTGGAGCTCTATTAGTTCGGGAGGCAGGGGGAATAGTCAATGATTTAAACAAATTCAATCATAATAATATAGATATTAGAGCTTCAAGTGGAGCAATTAATGACAAAATGTTAGAAAAATTAAAGAACTTTTAATTGTGTTCTAAAATTCTTTTGCTATAAGTCTCGATATGAAAAAAGACATACACCCAAACTACCACACTATTAAAGTGGAAATGACAGATGGCACTCAATTTGAAACAAAATCAACTTGGGGAAAAGAAGGCGAAGTATTAAAACTAGAGATAGATCCAAAATCACATGCTGCTTGGACAGGTGGAAAACAAAAACTAATGGATAAGGGAAGAATTAGTAAATTTAATAAAAAATTTCAAAACTTTAAATCAGAAAAGAAAAATTAAATGTCAAATGCACCCTTAATGCCAATGGCAACAGCTGTTTGGCTAGTAGAAAATACTACGTTAACTTTCAAGCAAATCGCAGAATTTTGTAAATTACATGAAGTTGAGATACAAGGAATTGCAGATGGCGAAGTAGCTAAGGGTATTAAAGCATATAATCCTATTATATCTGGGCAACTTTCTAGAGAAGAAATTGAATTGTCTTCTCAAGATGAAAACAGACCGTTACAAATAAAGAGTAGCGATATTGAAATATCTAATGGCGAAAAAAAAATAAAAAAATATATTCCTTTATCAAAGAGACAAGATAAACCTGACTCAGCCTTATGGCTTCTAAAACAGCATAATATCCTCAAAGACTCTCAAATTGCAAAATTAGTAGGAATTACTAAAAATTCAGTCACATCGATAAGAAACAAAAGCTACTGGAATTATAATAACCTAAACCCTAAAGATCCTGTGGCGTTAAATTTATTTACTCAAAAAGATTTAATTGAAGCCATTGAAAAGGCTGAAAGAAGAATTAAAAGAGAAAGAAAAGAGAAAGAAAAACAAGCCAAGGCTAACCAACCGATATCATAATGAATAAAATGAATAGACATAAATATATAAAAGTGGTAACTAACCACTTTTTTGGAGGTTGTTATTAAAATAGAAGTCAAAGATAATAATGTAGAACAAGCTTTGAGAGTTTTAAAAAGAAAACTCCAAAGAGACGGTTTTTTTAAAGTAATAAAACTTAAAAATACTTACGAAAAACCATCAGAAAAGAAAAAAAGAATTCTTCAAGAGAACATTAAAAGAGTTAAGAAACTGAACAAACTCAAAAATAGAATTTAAAAACACCGCGGGGTGGAGCAGTCTGGTAGCTCGTCAGGCTCATAACCTGAAGGTCGGCGGTTCAAATCCGTCCCCCGCAACCAATTCTTTTAAATTTTAAAATTAGATTTTTTACTATCAACAAGAAATGCTTTAACAGTTTCTTGTGTTAATTGATCAAATGACTTTCCAAATTTTTTAATTTTTTCTATAATTGATGGTGGAATTGTAATGATGTGACAGCCCAATTGTTTTGCTTGTAAGTAATTATAAGGCTCCCTTACACTCGCCCATAAAATCTCAACATTTTTATATCTTTTAGCTAACTTAATACTTTTTATAAATTCAGGGACCGGGTCTTTTCCGGTGTCTCCTGCTCTCCCGGCAAATATTGAAATAATTACTTTCGTTTTCTTATTTATTACTTTTAAAATTTTTTCTGTTTGTTTAGCAGAGTAAACAGCAGTTATATTTAACTTAATATTACAATTATTAAGCTCCTTTAACACTTTTCCTGTAAAACTATTTTTTGAATTAACTACAGGAACTTTAACATATACATTTTTGCCCCAGCTATTAATTTTTTTTCCCTGCTCAATCATTGATTGTTCATCATCAGCAAATACCTCTAAAGAAATAGGTTTATTTCCACAAATTTTAAGTATTTGTTTTGAGTATGACTCATAGTCTCTGGCTCCTGCTTTTCTCATCAAGCTTGGATTAGTCGTAAACCCTTTTACTATTTTAAATTTATTAAATTTTTTTATTGAAGATAAATCAGCAATATCACAAAAAATTTTTGTATTCATCGAACTATAGGTTTTTTGTAATATCCTCTGTCATTTTTTTTGCATCCGCAAATAGCATTAAAGTATTTTCTTTGTAAAAAAGATCATTATCAATTCCAGCATATCCAGGTGATAAGCTTCTTTTAACAAATAAAACCGATTTACATTTTTCAACGTCTAAAACAGGCATTCCATAGATCGGACTTTGTGGATCAGTTTTTGCAACAGGGTTTGTTACATCATTAGCACCAATTACAAATGCAACATCTGCATTTGCGAAATCATTATTTATCTCCTCCAATTCGAATACTTCGTCATATGGAACATTTGCTTCAGCTAATAAAACATTCATGTGTCCAGGCATCCGTCCTGCAACTGGATGAATAGCATATGAAACCTTAATGTCATTCTTCTTTAATGTATCCACCATTTCTCTTAAAGCATGCTGCGCTTGTGCTACCGCCATTCCATAGCCTGGAACAATTATAACTGAAGATGCATTTTTCATTAAAAAAGCTGCATCATCTGCATTACCACTTTTTACTGGTCTTTGTTCTTTGCTTTGACCTCCAGAAGTTTGGTCTGTTGCCCCAAAACCACCTAAAATAACATTAAAGAATGATCTATTCATTCCTTTACACATTATATAAGAAAGTATCGCACCAGATGATCCAACTAATGCGCCTGTAATAATCAAAGCCGTATTTTCTAAAGTAAATCCAATTCCAGCTGCGGCCCAACCAGAATAAGAATTCAACATTGAAATTACTACCGGCATATCTGCACCACCAATAGGAATAATAATTAAAAATCCAATTAAAAAAGAAACCGCTATTAAAATCCAAAATAAATTAGGTGATTGAGTTGAACAAAGGTAAATTGTTAAAATTACAATTAATATTAACAACAAAGCATTTAATAAGTGCTGACCTTTAAAAGTTATA
>CACJVG010000012.1 GCA_902596785.1 uncultured Pelagibacteraceae bacterium
CCTAGTAT
This sequence comes from uncultured Pelagibacteraceae bacterium, assembly GCA_902596785.1. GTDB lineage: Bacteria > Pseudomonadota > Alphaproteobacteria > Pelagibacterales > Pelagibacteraceae > Pelagibacter. The sequence goes on from CACJVG010000012.1 coordinate 9, forward strand.
ATTTTTTATATCATTTATATTGCTTTTATTGACAATAAGTTTTGTTTGTTTTTTATCTAAAAACGGGACTCCATGATGTTTTACCACAGGCTTAAATGAGCAATTTGAAACTATTATTGAAAATAAAATTATATATAATATTTTTAACATGAATAATAAATACCTATATATTTATAACAATTTAATTAATTACACTAGAAATAAAGATCTTTATAAAAATCTTAATAGAGAAGATAATTTTTCTGATCGTTTAATTCTTTTTTTACTCCATTTTTCCTTTTTTTTGTCTATGTCGGTTACAGCATATATAACCTCTGAAATTTTTGATTTTATTATTGCGTCAGTACATGGTGGTGTTAAACCATGATGACAGCATGGTTCTAAAGTAACATACATTTTTGAGCCTTTTAATTCTTCAAAACTATTTTTAATCGCATTAAATTCAGCGTGTGGTCTTCCATTAAATGAGGTTTGTCCTATGGAAATAATTTTATCATTTTTGACAATAACACAACCTACAGAAGGATTTGATCCAGTCTGTCCATGACGAGATTTAGCCAAGTCTAAGGCTAATTCCATATAAAATTTATCTCTTGATGAAAATTTATCTTTTTTTGTAGACATCAAGCTTGTCCACGAATTGTACGAAATCTTTTTCTTCTCTAAAATTTCTGTATACAGATGCAAATCTTACATATCCAACTGGGTCTAAATCTTTTAATCCATCCATAACCATTGTCCCAATTGTGTTTGTCGATATCTCTCCTTGCCCTAGTTCTTCAAGAGATCTTGAAATGTTACTGATGAATTTTTCTATTGTAGCCGTGTCTATTGGTCTTTTTTTTAGAGCTATGTAGATTGATTTAGATAATTTATCACGATCAAATGATGATTTTCTTCCATTTTTTTTTACAACCATCAATTCTCTAAATTGAATTCTCTCAAATGTAGTAAATCTTTCACCACATATGCACAATCTTCTTCTTCTTATTGCGGTACCGTCTTCAGTTGGACGTGAGTCTACAACAGATGTATCACCTTTTTTTTCGCACGGACAAATCATTTACTAAAGGTTCTTATATATCGGAAATGAAGAAGTTAAAGAAATAACTTCATTTTTTACTTCGTTTTCTATTTTGCTATTATCTGTTGGGTTTTCAGATAAACCTTTAAGCGTTTTTGTTATTAATTCACCTACTGTTTTAAACTCATTTAAACCAAATCCACGAGTTGTAGCTGCTTGAGTTCCTAATCTTATTCCAGATGTTATCATAGGCTTTTCTGTATCAAAAGGAATACCATTTTTGTTACATGTAATATTTGCTCTAGACAAACTCTCTGCCGCAAGATTACCTTTTACATTATAGGGCCTCAAATCAACCAACATCAAATGTGTATCTGTTCCATCTGAATAAATTTTAAATCCATTATTCTTTAAAGTTTCTGCCAACATTTTTGCGTTTGCTAAAACAGATTTAATATAATCTTGAAATTCCGGTTGTAGCGCTTCTAGAAAGCCAGCTGCTTTTGCAGCAATAATATGCATTAAAGGTCCTCCTTGGTAACCAGGAAAAACAGCTGTATTAAATTTTTTAGCAAGTTCTTCATGATTAGTTAAAATTATTCCTCCTCTTGCACTTCTAAAAACTTTATGGGTTGTTGAAGTAACTACATGAGCATAGTCACAGGGATTAGGGTATCCTTTACCAGCAACTAATCCTGAGAAATGTGCCATATCAACCATTAAATATGCCCCAACTTTATCTGCAATCTCTCTAAATCTTTTAAAGTCTATTACTCTAGAATAAGCACTTCCACCCGCAATGATTAGTTTAGGTTTATGTTCTAATGCAAGTTTTTCAACATTATCATAATCTATCAACTCAGATTCTTTGTCTACATCATAACCTATAGCGTTAAACCATTTACCGGACATTGAAATTTTTAATCCATGAGTAATGTGACCACCTGAATTTAAACTCATACCCATGAACGTATCACCTGGGCTTAACAGGGCTAAAAACACTGCTCCATTAGCTTGTGCACCTGAGTGTGGTTGAGCATTTGCAAATTTGCAATTAAATAATTTTTTTAATCTTTCAATAGCAAGGTTTTCTGCTACATCAACATGCTCGCAACCATTATAATATCTTTTACCAGGATAACCTTCGGCATATTTGTTAGTTAAAACTGATCCTTGTGCTTCTAGTACTGCTTGAGATACTATATTTTCAGACGCAATTAGTTCTATATGTTGTTGCTGTCTGATTAATTCATCTTTAATAGCTTTATAAAGCTCTGGATCCTTTACAGATAAACTATCCTCAAAAAAACTTTTATAACTATCGTTTAAATAACTTTTTTCGCTCGACATAATTATATTTTCTTAACTCTTCTCAAGTGTCTACCACTTTCAAATTTTGTATTTAAAAAAACACTTATAAATTTCAAAGCATTTTTTTTGGTTATCAACCGTGACCCTAATGTAATGATGTTTGCATCGTTATGCAATCTGGATAATTTCGTTGATTTTAGATTAAAACATTGTGCAGCGCGAATATTTTTATGCTTATTTGCCGCAATATTCATTCCAGTCCCAGATCCACACACTAAAATACCAACATTACTCTTTCTTGATTTGACTTTTCTAGCAACTTTATGAGCATAGTCAGGATAATCAACGCTGCTATTATCTTTGGGACCAAGATCCTCAAATTTTACTTTTTTATTCCTTAAATAATCTTTGATTGTTTCTTTTAATTTAAATCCAGCGTGATCTGATGAAATAAATATTTTTCTCAAATTAATTAAATTTGTAATCTAAAACACAAGCAACTAAATGTATTCTATTCTCTTCTCCACCATTAAATGCGTTGTGATACTTAGTATTGTTTGTAACCCAAACTGAACCATCAGCAGGCATATGTTTAGCAACATTATCAATTACCATTAAACAACCAGGGTTTGTTATAATAGGTATATGTAATCTTGGTTCAGGATCTCTATGCCAACTTAAAGTTGATCTTGGCTCTTTTAAAAGTATCCTAACTCTTCCAAGTTTATATTTTTTTGAAAGGACATCATAAACCTCTTTAAAATATGTGTTCTCATAGTCTTTAATAAACTCTGAGTAAGATGATTCATCAATCATTTCGTCTCTAGAAACTTCTTTTCCTGATTTGTCAGGTTTAGTCCAGTATACTCCACGAGCTTTATTACCTTTTATTGAATCTGGATCACCAGGTATTTGAGTTAGAGATATAGCACCAAAGTGAGTAACTCCTGCATCTTCAAATTTTTTAATTTTAACTATTTGGTGATATGCTTCTTGTAATTTCTCTATATCAAACTTAATTTCTTGTTTCTGGAAATCACTAAAGTCTAAAATCCTATCTTCTTTTTTGATATTTAAGTCTACAACTTTTGAGTTTTCTGTCGCCATCGTGATTGCTTTCTACTCTTTTTTTTGTATATGTGTATATTACATTTGTCGCAATTTAAAAGTAAATTAAAACATGATTATTGGTAAATATCCTAGTCTTAGACTCAGAAGAGGCAGAAAAGATCCTTGGTCAAGAAGATTGATTCAAGAAAATACCTTAAGTCCAAATGACTTTATACTCCCTATTTTTTTAATTGAAGGGTCAAATAAACGACAAGAGATTTCATCAATGCCTGGCGTTTACAGGTATACAATTAATCGATTGAGCCAAATTGTGGATAAAGCAATAAAATTAGGAATACCAATGATAGCTCTTTTCCCAAAGACACAAAACTCAAAAAAAAATGAATTGGGAACAGAATCACTGAATGAAAATAATTTAGTCTGTAAAGCGATAAAAGAAATCAAAAAAAGATACAAAAACAAAATCGGTATAATGTGTGATGTTGCTTTAGATCCTTACACATCACATGGTCATGATGGTTTGATCAAATCTAACACTATATTAAATGACGAAACAATTGAGGTTTTGATCAATCAGTCATTACTACAAGCTGAGATGGGTTGTGATGTGCTAGCTCCTTCAGATATGATGGATGGCAGAATAGGAAAAATAAGAAAAGCTTTAGATAAAAATAAATTCCAAAACGTTCAAATATTATCGTACGCTGCAAAATATGCTTCAAGCTTTTATGGACCTTTTAGAGATGCAGTCGGATCTAAAGGTTCTTTAAAAGGTGATAAAAAAACTTATCAGATGGATTATAGAAATTCTGATGAAGCTTTAAGAGAAGTTGCGTTAGATATTAAAGAAGGTGCTGATATGGTAATGATTAAACCAGGTATGCCCTACTTAGACATAATAAAATCAATAAAAGAAAAATTTAAATTGCCTGTATTTGCCTATCAAGTATCAGGAGAATACAGCTTAATTCAAACAGCTATAACGAAAAAAATAATTAATAAAGATGCTGTATATGAAAGCTTGGTTGCTTTTAAGAGAGCTGGTGCCAATGCTATAGTAAGTTATTACGCTGATAGAATTGATAAAATAATAAAATAATTATTTTAACGTATTTAAGAATAACAACCTGCTATTTGGATAATTTAAATTATTTGGTCTTAATATAGTTTTATCCAAATAATCGCCTACTAATTTCAAACCGTTCAATAAAGTTCCAAGATCATTAACTTCTATATCTTTTTCAATCAAAAAATTAGGTACATATTTTTTTTGATTTAAAGAACTTGCATAATATACAGTTTTGTTACCTTCTAAATCTTTTTCAACTAAATTTTCAAGCGCCAAGTCATATCCTAATATTTTAAGTAACTCCAATTCCCAAAATATATATTTTTTTATCCAATCTTTCTCTTTCAAAATTAAAAATAAATTTTGAATTATAAAATAAACTTTATCGTTAGATTGAGACTCTGCAGTCAATATTTTAATCAAATTCATAGCAGATGTAATACAGGATAGCTTTTGCTTATGATCAAAATATAATGGGGTATAAGCATTTAAAATTTCAATTTTAAAATAACCTATTCTGTTTTCATTTTTAGAATTATAATTAACATGGAGTTTATTACCAAGCTGAAGATAATTTTTTATTTTTTTTGAAGTACCACCAAATATAATTCCAGATATCTTTCCTTTATCTTTAGTAAATAATTCAGCAATTAATGAATTTTCATTATATCTATTTTTACTTATTAAAAATCCTTCGTCAGACCAGTTCATTTTTTATTTGTATTTTTTAGACATTCTATAGCAGCATTTTGTTCAGCTTCTTTCTTTGATTTTCCAGTAGCTATAAAATATTTTGTATTGGGCAATTTTACTCCAACTTTAAATATGGGTTTGTGTCTTGGACCTGTATTTGAAATTAATTTATAAGTAGGTAATTTTTTAAAGTTTTTTAAAGTTAATTCCTGTAACTTTGTTTTTGCATCTATTTCTGTAACTACACTTTTTTCAATATGATCTTGCCACAAGTTTAAAATTGTTTTTTCAACTATTGTAAAACCTTTATCAAGATAAATAGCACCAATTAATGCTTCACAGCTATCAGATATAATTTTATCCTCAATTTTTATTTTTTTATTGTTGGGGTTAAATGTTTTAACATAACTAGCTAAATTGATTTTTTTTGCTATATCCAGACATGTTTTTTTATTAACTAGCGATGCAAATTTTTTATCAAGAATACCTTCTTTTTCTCCTGGATAAATTTCTAAAAGTTTTTTTGCTATGACTAAACCTAAAACTCTATCACCCAGAAACTCTATCTTTTCATTATTTTCATTTGGGTTAAAACTTTTATGTGTAAGAGCTTTGGTAAGTAGATCTTTATTTTTAAATTTTAAATCTATTTTTTTTTCTAAACTTTGATAGTTAATTTTCATTAATTAATTTTATTAAAGGTTCTATTAAATCTTATTGACTTATGCCATTTCCAAAATTCAATAAAACTTCCTATTCTTTTATCTGAAGAGAAAAATATAAATTGAGCTTTTCCTACTAAATTATCTTTATGTACATATCCAACACTTGTTAAGTACCTGCTATCTTTAGAACAGTCTCTGTTATCTCCTAAAAAGAAATAATGATCTTTTGGTACAGTAAACACATCAGAATTTTGATAGGTATAATCTTTTAAATAAACAGTATGAAATTTTTTACCATTTGAAAGTTTTTCCTCAAATCTATAAACGTCAATATTTTTGTCACCACAGAAAATTGTAGTTTTGTTATTAATTTTAGATTTAAGAATTTCAGAATTATTTAAATATAAATTAGAGTCTATAAATTGAATTTTATCACCAGGTAAACCAATTAGTCTTTTAATATAATCAGTTCGATTATCTGCTGGAGTTTTAAATACAATTACATCACCTCTTTCCGGACTACTAAACATAATTCTTTTGTTTAATATTGGAGGACTAAAAGGAAATGAATGTTTGCTATATCCATAGGTATATTTTGTTACAAACAATCTATCACCTACTAATAAAGTTGGTTCCATGGATGATGACGGAATATAAAATGGTTGTACTAAAAGCGATCTAATTATAACTGCAATTATTAATGCATAAATTAAAGTTTTTATATTTTCTGAAAAAAAATTTTTATCTAATTTCATGATGTCTGAATAATTGCAAATGCAGTTGAATAATTTTTTTCATCCGAAATTGATAGAAAACATTTAAAATTTTTGATTTTAAAGTTCTTTTGTACAATTTTTGTAATTTTTTTATTTTTAACGTAATAAGGCTTTCCCTTTTTGTCATTAACAACTTCTATATCTTTAAAATTTAAATTCATACGAAAACCTGTGCCGAGAGCTTTAGAAAATGCTTCTTTTGCAGCAAATCTCTTTGAAAAAAAAGCTACTTTATTGTTTGCAACATTAGAATGTTTCAATTCTTTAAATGAATAAATTCTTTTTTTAAATAAAGGATTTTTAATCGATTTTTGAATTCTTTTATTTTCAACAATATCAACGCCAATACCAAGAATTTTCATTTATCTTTTTATAATTTTTTTTAAGTTTTTAATTACTTTTGAAAGTCCGTCAAATATTGACTCCCCAATTATAAAATGTCCAATATTATACTCCTCAATATCTATTATTTTTGTTAACATTTTGGTGGTTTTATAGTCTAAACCATGACCAGCATGAACTTCTAAATTTAAACTTGATGCTAATTTTGCACTTTTTTTAATTCTGTTTAATTCACTAGAATAATTTTTTTTTGATTTAACCAGGTTTGCTAGTTTTCCAGTATGTATTTCAATACAATCAGCATTTAATTTTTTAGCAAGTCTAATGTCATTTGGTGAAGGGTTAATGAATAAACTTGTTCTTATCTTTGCTTTTTTAAATTTTTTAATTATTTTCTCCAACTTATTAAGATTGTTTTTTATATTTAAACCTCCCTCGGTAGTAATTTCTTTTCTATTTTCTGGAACTAAACAGATAAAATTTGGTTTTATCTTAAGTGCTTTATTAACAATTTCTTGGTTCATAGAAATTTCAAGGTTTACAAGTACATTTCTTAAACCACAGATTTTTTTTGCATCAATATCATTTATATGTCTTCTATCTTCTCTTAAATGAATTGTTACAGAATCCGCACCATAACTAATAACTTTTTTAGCTGCGTATAGTGGGTCTGGATGTTTCTCTCCACGAGCGTTTCGTAAAGTTGCGATATGATCTATATTTACACCTAACCTTTTCACTTAATAAATCTACTTCCTGGGGTTGTTACTGGTATAGATTTAAGTTCTGGTGGCAATTTATGTGCTTTATAAGTTGGAACATCAATTTTTAAATGAGATGTTATTCCAGTTTTTATTTTTAAAGATTGTTTAGTTGATCGATCTATAATAGAGGCAAATCCAACTAATTTTGCTTTTGATTTTTTAATCAATTTAACACACTCCAAACTTGATTTTCCTGTAGTGATTACATCTTCTATAATTAATACTCTTGCACCTTTTTTAATATTGAAACCTCTTCTGAGAGTAAATTTACCATCTACCCTTTCGCAAAAAATTGTTTCTTTTTTAAGTAATTTTCCTATTTCATATCCAATAATTACTCCCCCCATTGCAGGAGCCAAAATTAAATCAATTTTTTTAAATTTTTTTTTAATTTTATTTGCTAAGGATTTACAAATTTTATCAGCTAAATTAGGGTAACTTAAAAGTTTTGCACATTGAATGTATTTTGAAGAATGTAGACCTGAGGATAAAACAAAGTGACCTTCTAATAATGCATTAGTTTTTTTTAAAATATTTAAGGATTTTTTGAGTGAAAGCATTTCTTTTTTCTTCGTGTCTAATTATCTTAAATTTTATACTCTTTTGTTTTAGCTCTGCAATAAAATTAGTAAAATTCTTAAGGTTTCTAATAATTAATTTAAATTTAAAATTAATATAATTGGGATTTTTACCAACCATTTCTAAGCTAGATATATTTAATTTATGACTTCCAATTAGCGAGCTTATATCTCCTAATTGACCTGGCTTATCAGGTAATGACATCCATAGAGTAGTATTGTATTTTTTTGTTTTTTCCTCCTTTTGCTCTCCTTTATCATGCCAATATCTTCTTATTGCTGCTCTAGCTTTACCTGTTTTAGTTGCTGGTATCCAGTGAAGCGAAGGTGAATTATTTTTAGATGTTATAATATTTACTCGATCACCATTTCTTAAAATAGTTTGTAATTCGCTTTTGTTACCATTAATTTCACAACCAACTGCTGAATTACCAATTTTAGTATGAACAGCATATGCAAAATCTATGGCTGTTGCGTCTTTAGGTAATTTAATTACTGAACCTTTTGGTGTGAAACAAAATACGTTTTCTTGAAACATTTGAAGTTTTGTATACTCATATGAGTCTTCAGGGTTTTCATTTTTTTCTATAATCTCAACAAGATCTTTTAACCAATCATACTCCTTCCAACTTAAAGAATTAAATTTTTCAGAAGATTTATACTGCCAATGAGATGCAACCCCTCTTTCTGCAAATTCGTGCATTTCATGTGTTCTAATTTGAATTTCTATTGGTTTTTTATTTGAACCAATTACAGAAGTATGAATAGATTTGTAACCATTGATTTTTGGAGATGAAATATAATCTTTAAATTTTCCCGGTATACAATTCCATTTTTTATGAAAAATCCCGAGGGTTTTGTAACAATCGTCTACGTTTTTTAAAATTATCCTAAATCCAATAATGTCTGTTATTTGTTCAAGGGAGACTCTTTTTTTTTGCACTTTTCTCCAAATTGAAAAAGGTGTTTTTTCTCTACCATGAATCTCTGCATTAATCTCATTATCATTCAATATTTCACTTAACTCAAAAGATTGTTCTTCAAATAAATCTTTTCGATCTAATTTTATTTCATCAAGTCTTTTTTTTATTAATTTTCTTGCATCGTTATTTAAAATTTCAAAAGATAAATCCTCAAGTTCATCTCTTATTCTATGCATTCCCATTCTATCAGCTAATGGGGCATAAATTTCCATAGTTTCTTGAGCTATTCTTTTTCTTTTGTCTTCTTTTGTAATTGCTTTAATGGTCCTCATATTATGTAGTCGATCGGCTATTTTCACTAACAGAACTCTGATGTCTTTTGATGTTGCTAAAATTAATTTTCTGAAATTCTCAACTTTAGAATTAGCTCCAGCTGAATTTTCAAATGCTGAAATTTTTGTTACACCATCAACTAAATCAGCAACCTCATCACCAAATTCTTGTTTGATAGTTTCATAAGTTGCAAAAGTATCTTCTATAGTGTCATGCAATAGACCGGTTGTAATTGTAGCGCTATCTAATTTTAATTCAGTTAAAATATTTGCAACCTCAATTGGATGAACAGAATAAGGATCACCCGAAGCTCTTTTTTGACTCTTATGTGCTTTAACAGCAAAATTATATGCTTTATCCAATTTTTCAGGATTAAGAAATTTATTGTAATCCTTAACTTTATTTATAAGTTCATTTGAATTAAGCATAATTAATATTATACCATTAAATCAAATTTGTTTAATAGATCTAATGTCTCTATCAGGAAGCAGAGAAATCAAGGTTTTAACATCAATTTGTTTATCAGGATGGATCCAATTCTTTTGAATCTCAAATAATGGAAATAGTACAAAGTTTCTTTTGTGCATCATTTTATGAGGTAAATTAATCTTAGAGTTTTTTTTTGATACCAAATTATTAAAATCGATTATATCTAAATCACATGTACGAGGAGCATTTTTTTTCGCTTTTTTTCTACCTAATTGACTTTCTATAAATTTACATATTTTTAATAGTTCTTGAGGACTGTAATAACATTTTAATTTTAAAATTATATTTAAAAACTTAGGTTTTCTTGGGTCGGGCCAGGAAGGGGTTTCATAATAACTAGATACCGAGAGAACATCTAAGTTATGTTCTGCTAATAAAAATTTTGCTTTTTCTATATTTCTTTTTCTTATACCTAAATTTGAACCTATTCCTAAAAAAACAATTTTAGCTTGATTTTCTAATATATCTTGACTTTTCACGGTTCCAATCTCTACTTTTTTTAGTTGCTCTTTTATCATATTGCTTTTTCCCTTTTGCAACAGCTAGTTCTATTTTAGCCTTTCCTTTTTTAAAATACATTTTTGTTGGAACTAATGTGAAACCATCTCTTTGCATTTTGCCTATCAATTTATTTATTTCTTTTTTATTAAGAAGCAATTTTCTATCTTCTGTTGGGTTGTGATTAGAGTAGCTGGCTTGCTTGTATGGAGATATATGTGAATTAATTAAAACAATTTCACCTCCCTTTTCAACAGCATAAGACTCAGCGATATTAACCTTGCCCTCTCTTACTGATTTAATCTCTGATCCCTTTAAAACAATTCCAGCTTCAAAAAGATCCTCAAAAAAATAGTTAAAACTAGCTTTTCTATTTAAACAAATGATTTTCAAACCAGGATTGGTTTTTTTGTTCATTAAATTAACTTAGCAGACTGAAGAGCTTTTTTTACAATTTCTTTTGTTGTCTCTGTTACTTTCACAAGTGGTAGTCTTACGTTGTCATCACAAAGTCCTAGAAGTTTTGCAGCATATTTTACAGGACTAGGATTGCTCTCAACAAACATTGAGTGATGAACTGGTTGTAATATTTTATCTAATCTTTCTGCTTCTTTCATTTCGTTATCGGTGTCTGATTTTGAGAATTTTTGAAAATCTGAACAAAGTTTAGGTGCAATATTAGCTGTTACACTAATAGTACCTACCCCACCACGTTTATTAAATTCAAAAGCATTATCATCATTACCTGTTAATTGAATAAAATCTTTGCCCATTTTTTCAAGTGTCTGATTAACTCTATCTAAATCACCCGTTGCATCTTTAACGCCAACTATATTTTTTAATTCATAGAGTCTAGCCATTGTATCCACTGACATATCAATCACAGATCTGCCAGGAATATTATAAATTATAATTGGAATGCCACACTTATCATTAATTGCTTTATAATGTTGATACAAGCCTTCTTGAGTTGGTTTATTATAATAAGGTGTAACTATCAAAGCACCGTTAGCTCCTGCTTTTTCTGCATGTGTGGTTAAAGAAATAGCCTCCTCAGTTGAGTTGGAACCCGTGCCAGCAATAACTGGAATTTTTCCATTACTTTCTTTTATACATAAATCTATTACTCTTTGATGCTCATCATGACTTAACGTAGGGGATTCACCTGTTGTACCAGCAGGTACAAGTCCATTAGTACCATTATCGATGTGAAAATGTATTAATTTTATATACGCTTCCTCATCTAGACCATTATTTTTAAACGGTGTAATTAAAGCAACATTTGATCCTTTGAACATAAATACTTATAACATAGTTTAAAGATTCATATACTAAAAGATTATGTTCAAAAAAATATTATTTTTAGGTTTCACCGTATCCATATTAATATTTTCAAATAATCTCTTTGCTGAAATCAATTCAGTTGTACCTTTAAAAAAACCTAATTTAAGTAAAGAAGAAATTCAAAAGAAAATATCTATAAATATCCTGAAACCATTAAAGAAACCTACGAAAACCAAAGAAATTAAAATTGAAGAAGTAATTGTTAAAAAAGAGTTAGTTTTAAAAGAAAAAAAATTAAGTTTTAAAATACCAAAGAAAAAACCAACTATAGCTGGTACTAGCACGGCTAAGAATATTAAGATTTCTAGATATTATAGTAAAAAAGACTTCGGGTTAGCTAAAAAAGCTATTTCAGAAATGCAGAAGAGTAAATGGTCTTCTGCGCTTAAAATAGCAAAAAAAGCAAAAGACAAATCTATTTATAATTTTATACAATGGAGACACCTTTTAATGTCTGGTAACCAGGCATCATTTTACGATTATCAAGTTTTTTTAAATAAAAATTCAGATTATCCTAGAATAGGCAGGGTAAAATATCTTGCTGAACATAAACTGTCTACAGAAAGTGTTTCACCAAAAAAAATAATAAATTGGTTTGGAGAAAAAGATCCATTAAGTGGCTATGGAAAAATGATACTTGGAGAAAGTCACATTTTAATTGGAGACAAAAATAAAGGTACAAAACTAATTAAAGAAGGTTGGGTAACAGCAGATTTATCTAAAAATGAATTAAAATATTTTAGAAAAAAATATAAAAAATATTTAAATGCAGATGACTATATCAAACGAGCTGATTATTTAGCTTGGAACGGCGATCGTTGGGATTTACAAAGGTTAATAAGATATCTGCCAAAAGATTACGAACTTTTATATAATGCAAGACATCTTTTAATGAGTAAAGGCTATGGGGTTGACCAAGCCATAGCAAATGTCCCTCAAAAATTTAAGAATGATGCTGGATTAAACTATGATCGATTAAAATGGAGAAGAAAAAAAGGACGTGTAGATTCTTCAGCTGAAATATTACTGAAAATAAGAAATGATAAAGAGTATTTGGTTAGACCTGACAAATGGTGGAAAGAAAGAGAAATTATCTCAAGAGCATTGCTTTATAAAAAGAAATATGAAGTTTCATATAAAATTTCAAGCAATCATGGAATGACTGAAGGATCTGAATATGCAGCTGCTGAATGGATGAGTGGATGGATAGCATTAAGTTTTTTAAACGACCCTTTGACTGCTAAAAATCATTTTAAAAATTTTTATGAAAATGTTAGTTATCCAATAAGTTTATCTAGAGGTGCGTATTGGCTTGGAAGAGCTTATGAAAAAATAGGCGAAAGAGAGCAATCAAATAATTGGTACAGAGAAGCCACAAAATATCTTACTACTTACTATGGTCAGCTAGCTTTTTTAAAATTAAATCCAAATGGAAAATTTGAGCTAGAAAAAGATATGGAAATTGATCCAAAATATAGAATTCAATTTTTTAATAAAGAGCTTGTAAAAATTTCTTATCTTCTAGATGAATTAAAGAAAGATAAATACACAAAACATATTTTAAGACATTTAGCTAACGACAATATAGCTAAAGGTAGTGAAGTTTTGGCTGCAGAATTAGCTACAAGTATAAACAGATATGATTTTGCTATTCAGGTTTCAAAAATTGCTTCTTACCAAAAAAGGTTTCATAATAAATACAATTATCCAATAATTAGTACTCCTAAATATATTAATAAAAGAAAAATTCCAGAAAGTGCTTTGATCTTATCTATAATTAGACAAGAAAGTGAATTTGATTTAGAGGCTAATAGTCATGCTGGTGCAAAGGGATTAATGCAATTGATGCCCTACACAGCAAAATTAGTTTCAAAACAAGCCAAACTTCCTTATTCAAAATCAAGATTAACCACTGATCCAGAATATAATATTAATTTAGGCTCACATTATATTGCAGGTTTAATTCTACAATATGATGGTGCCTATCCTTTTGCAGTCGCTGCATATAATGCTGGACCCAACAGAGTTAAATATTGGAAAAAAATAAATAAAGATCCACAAAAAAAACAAGTTGATTATGTTGATTGGGTTGAATTAATAAAATTTAGAGAAACAAGAAATTACGTACAGCGAGTAATGGAAAATTATAATGTCTATAGATATATTTTGGAACAACGACCTGTGCCTATGAAAAACTTTTTTAAAGATCAGCCTTTGTTTTAGTGGCGGAAGAGGAGGGATTCGAACCCTCGGTACAAGTTTCCTCGCACGGTCATTTAGCAAACGACTGGTTTCAGCCTCTCACCCACTCTTCCATATGACATTGTGTATTAAGCGATTGTATTGAAAATTCAATATATATAAAGTAATTATTCAATTATTATGAGAAATAAGTATTCATTATTTTCGTTAATCAAAAATGCTCTTTCATATCATGAAAATTGGCAAAGAGCGTGGAAAGATCCTGCTCCTAAAAAAGAGTACGATGCAGTTATTGTTGGTGGTGGTGGCCATGGATTAGCAACAGCCTACTATTTGGCAAAAAAACACAACATGAATAATATTGCTGTAGTGGAAAAAGGTTGGATTGGTGGAGGAAATACTGGACGGAATACTACCATTATTAGATCAAATTATTTATGGGACGCCAGTGCAGGTTTATATGATCATGCTTTAAAAATTTGGGAAGGCTTATCTCAAGAACTAAACTACAATGTAATGTTTAGTCAAAGAGGTGTAATGAACCTAGCGCATAATTTACAAGATGTTAGAGATTTAAAAAGACGAACACATGCAAATAGACTAAATGGAATTGATGCAGTTTACTTAAGTACCGAAGAGGTAAAAAAGTTTTGTCCAATTATTAATACATCACCAGATATTAGATACCCTGTTTTAGGGGGAACTTTACAACGTAGAGCTGGTACAGCAAGACATGATGCTGTTGCTTGGGGGTATGCTAGAGGAGCCGACGCAATGGGTGTTGATATAATTCAAAATTGCGAAGTTAAAGGAATTAAAAGAAATGGAGATAGTATTGAAGGAATAGAAACAACTAAAGGATTTATTAAAACTAAGAAAGTTGGTGTAGTTGCAGCTGGTCATTCTAGTGTAATAGCTAATATGGCTGGTCTAAGACTTCCACTTGAGAGTAAACCTTTACAGGCTTTAGTTTCTGAACCTGTAAAACCAATTATTGATACAGTTGTAATGTCTAACGCAGTGCATGCTTATGTCAGTCAATCTGACAAAGGAGAATTGGTCATTGGTGCTGGAACGGATGATTATGTTTCTTATACCCAAAAAGGTAGTCATCAAATAGTTGAAGGAACATTAAATGCTATTTTAGAATTATATCCAATTTTCAGTAGAATGAGAATGTTAAGACAATGGGGAGGAATAGTAGATATTTGTCCTGACGCTAGTCCAATTTTAAGTAAAACTTCAATTAAAGGATTATACTTTAATTGTGGTTGGGGTACTGGAGGATTTAAAGCAACTCCTGGATCTGGAGATTTATTTGCTCATACTATTGCAAACGATGAACCTCACAAACTTAATGCTGCATTTAATTTAAATAGATTTATAAGCGGTGACCTTGTTGATGAACATGGTGCTGCAGCGGTTGCTCATTAATGTTTTTAATAAACTGTCCATACTGTGGAGAAAGAGATCAGCAAGAATTTAAGGCAGGTGGTGAAGCTCATATCGAAAGACCTAAGCAACCAACAGAATTAAGTGATGATGAATGGGCAGAATATTTATTTATGAGAAAAAATATTAAAGGTGTTCAATTTGAAAGATGGAACCATGCACATGGTTGTCGTAAATGGTTTAATATGGTTAGAGATACATCTAACGATGAAATAAAAGCAATTTACAAAATGGGTGAAAAACCACCAGCTCAATAAAATGACTAAAAACTTAAGAGTAAAATCTAGTGAGTATATTGATGAAACTAATAGAATTTCCTTTAAATTTAATGGCAAAACTTACCATGGATTTAAAGGCGATACTTTAGCTTCAGCATTACTTGCAAATGATGTTCATTTAGTTGGAAGAAGTTTTAAATATCATAGACCAAGAGGAATTATGACTTCTGGTTCCGAAGAGCCAAATGCCATAGTTCAAGTAAATCCTGATACCAACAGAACAGAGCCTAATGTTAGAGCAACTGAAATCGAGATTTACGAAGGTTTAGAGGCATCCAGTCAAAATTGTTGGCCAAGTGTAGAATTTGATATTGGTGGAATAAACAATTTTCTCTCCCCTTTTTTTCCAGCGGGTTTTTATTACAAAACATTTATGTGGCCTGCTAGTTTCTGGAAGAAATATGAATTTTTCATACGACATTCAGCCGGTTTAGGAAAATCACCAACATCAATTGATCCTGACATTTATGATCACCGAAATATTCATTGTGATGTATTGGTTGTAGGTGCAGGTATATCTGGAATATTAGCAGCAAAAAATGCAGCTAAAAATAATTTTAAAACGTTGTTAGTTGATGAAAAAAATGAACTTGGTGGCTTAACTATTTTTGAAAATAACGAATTTAACAAAATTGATAATAAAACCCCTTCTGAATGGTTAAAAAAAGAAATAGAGGAACTTAAAAATATTAAAAATCTTGAAATAAAAACTAGAACAAGTGTAGCTGCTTATCATCAATATAATTATCTCTTGGCTAGAGAAAATCTAACTGATCATTTAGAGGCAAAAGATAAAACAAATAAAATCAGACAAAGACTTCTTAAAATTAGAGCTAAGAAAGTTATTTTAGCTACAGGTGCAATAGAAAGACCTTTGATATTTAATAATAATGATAGACCAGGAATAATGCTTTCATCTGCAATAAAAAAATACAGTGAATTTTATGGTGTTGCGTGTGGTAGTAAAAATGTCTTTTTTACTAATAATGATAGCGCATATGAAAGTGCTATGTCACTATACAACAAGGGTATCAATGTTGAAGCAATAATTGATATTAGAGAGCAATCCGAAAGTAAAATTGTTAAAAAAGTAAAAGAAGCAGGTATTAAAATTTACTGGTCACACTCGATTGTTGATACAACTGGTTATAAAAGACTAAATAGTGTTTCTATAAAAAAGCTATCTAATGATGGTACTTCAGTTACTGGAAGTAAAATTTCTATTTCGTGTGATTGCTTAGGAGTTGCTGGTGGCTGGACACCTGCTGTACATTTATATACACAATCAGGAAGCAAACTTAAATTTGATGAAGAAAAAAAAGTTTTCTTACCAAATCAGAATACATCTGAACAAATAAGTGTAGGATCTTGTGGTGGAGATTTTAAAATTGATGAAATCATTAAAAATTTAAATCAAAAGCTTAAAGATACTCTAAATATTAATGAAACAGATTTAGATAGTATTAAAGTTGAGATTGATCAGGAAAATTCAAAAAGAAATATTTGGTTACTACCTTCCGATAAACCTTTGGGCAAAACTAAACCATTTGTAGATTATCAAAACGATGCAACAGCTAAAGATATAAAATTAGCACTAAGAGAAGGGTTTAGATCTATTGAGCATGTTAAAAGATACACGACTACCGGTATGGGAACCGATCAAGGTAAACTAGGAAATATGCATGCATTGGGAATAATTGCGGACACAGCTGGAGTTAAAATGGGAGAATTAGGAACTACTACATTTAGACCTCCTTACACACCATTAACATTTGGAACTATTGTAGGTCGAAATGTAGGAAAGTTTTTTGATATTTTTAGAAGAACGCCAATGAATGATTGGCATGTTGAAAATAAAGCTGAATTTGAAAATGTCGGTCAATGGAAGAGAGCATGGTACTACCCTATTAACGGAGAAACTATGCATCAAGCAGTTCAAAGAGAAAGTAAAGCTGCTAGAGAAAGTGCTGGTATATTGGATGCCTCTACACTTGGTAAAATTGATATTCAAGGAAGTGATGCTTCTGAATTCTTAAATAGAGTTTATACAAATGCTTGGTCAAAATTAGCTATAGGAAAGTGCAGATATGGCTTAATGCTAAATGAAGATGGTATGGTTTATGATGATGGAGTTACAACAAGACTAGGTGAAAATCATTACATCATGACCACAACAACTGGTGGAGCAGCAAATGTTTTAGGTAAACTTGAAGATTATCTTCAAACAGAATGGCCTGAACTTGATGTTTACTTAACCTCTGTAACAGATCATTATGCAACAGCCAGTTTATGTGGACCTAATAGTAAAAAAATTCTTAAAAAAATAATTCCTGATTTAGATTTATCAGATGAAAGTTTTCCTCATATGTCATTCAAAGAAGCAAAAATCGGTAATGTTCAATGCAGAATAATGAGAATTAGTTTTACTGGAGAACACAGCTACGAAATAAATGTTCAAGCATCTTATGGAAAAGACTTATGGGAAAAATGCATGGAAGCAGGTCAAGAGTTTAACATTACGCCTTATGGAACTGAAACTATGCACTTATTAAGGGCAGAAAAAGGTTTCATCATTGTAGGTCAAGATACTGACGGAACAATGACCCCTATCGATCTTCAAATGGATTGGATAGTAAGCAAGAAGAAATATGATTTCATAGGGAAAAGATCTCTTTATAGATCTGATACAATGAGAGAAGATAGAAAGCAATTAGTAGGATTGTTAACAGACGATCCAAATATAATTTTAGAAGAAGGAGCGCAAATAGTTTCAAAGTTAAATCAAAATCCAGTTGAAATGCTTGGACATGTAACATCAAGTTATTTCAGTCCAAACCTAAAAAAATCAATAGCCCTTGCAGTTGTTAGAGGTGGAAAAGATATGATGGGAAAAAAACTTTTTGTGCCCATGGAAAATAAAAATATTAATGTCACTGTCGCAAATCCAGTATTTTATGACGAGAAAAATGAGAGATTAAATGCTTAACTATAATCCAGTTATAAAAAATGAAATTAATCAAGACAGTGTTTCTGTAAAAGAAATCTCTCCAGTAATAAAAATTAATTTGAGAGGTAAAAAAAGAGAATTTTTAACAAATGTAGGTAAAAATCTTAATATGATCTTACCAACAGAAGCAAACACTTCAACAACAAGTGATAAATTAACTGCAATATGGCTTAGTCCAGACGAGTGGATGATAATCTCAAATGAGCTGGCAAGTAAAGACACTAACAAATCTGATCTATATAAAATGTTATTTAACAGTATTTCAAAAACAAATTTAGGTGCTGTTATTGATGTTTCAGATCAATTTGTTCAATTAGAACTTAAAGGCGAAAATGTCTATGAAATTTTTTCAGCAGGATCTCCCTTTAATTTTAATGAATTTAAAGAAAAAAAGGGATCAACAACTCAGACAATTTTAAATCATGTAGATGTAATTCTTCACCACAAGGATGAAAATATTGTAAATCTGTTTGTTAGAAGATCTTTTGCTGAACATCTTAGTTCTTGGATTGAAGACTGTGCTTCAAGATTATAAACTTATTTTTTTCTTCTAAAGTCCCATGGCATTTCAAATTTACCTTGCCAGATACCTAATTTTTCATTTTTAGCATTAATTTCGTTTGATATATATTTTTTTGAGTATTTTCTATAAGCTACTGCATAACCGTTTGAAACTAGCCAAGAATTCAGATTTAAATTTCTTTTATAGCACTCTCCAATTAATCTTTTATATCTGTCAACATACAAAATTTTACAAGTTATTACTTTATTATTTATTTTTTTTTGTAATTTTTGAGTTGAAATTTTTCCACACGGATAATCTTTAGTAAAAGTAAAAAAAATTATTGTTAAATATGGTTTTTTACACATTTGCTTGAATTCAGGTGCATCAATTCCATGCAATCTTATCTTTTTTGATTTTATTTTTATTGTATCACCATCAATAATTTGAGCATTTCCGGAAATTTCTTTAATCTCTTCAGACCTAACATCGTTATATGTGAGAATAAAAAAAATCGAACAAATTATAATTAAAATTATTGCTTTCCTTTTTGTAAAAAACATATTTAAAAAATATTAAATATTAGCTAATTTATTTTTAATATAATATTTAACATAAAATAGTAACATCAATGATATCAACCATTGGAAGATAGCCCAAATATAAAAAAAAGTTTTAAAATCTGCATTTAAATACTTTGCAATGTAAAAAGATAAAACTGGTACTATAACATTTCTGGCAATATTATTAATCATGGCTTTTTCAGATTTTTTTAAAGCCATAAAAAATCCATTTGATAAGAAAAATATTGGATAAGCAGGTAAAATAAATGCGGAAATCTTAAGGTACATCGAGCCATACATAATTACCTGAGGGTTTGAAGAAAAGAATTTAGGAACAACGTTAGCACTTATAAAAATAACTACACCAGCGATTAACATTATAAATAAACCGTATTTTATTGAGGTAAAATAGGATTGCTCCACTCTATTGTAATATTTTGCACCAATATTTTGCGCTATTATAGAAATTATTGCTGTATTAATTCCCAATATTGGTAACAAAACTACTTGCTCAATTCTTGTGGCAGATCCATACCCTGCTACAGCATATTCACCGAATAACCCAACATATGTAAAAACAATTGTTGCAGCAATAGAATACCCTAATATGGCAATTGTAATTGGCATTGATTGAAAAAAAATATTTTTTAAGAAAAAAAATTTAGCTTTGAAATGGTCTAAAGTTATTTGTTTAATTCTTTGATTATTCAATATTTTTATCAAAATGACCAACAAAGATACAAATTGAGCAATTAAAGTTGCTATCCCAATACCAGTTATTCCTAATGGTGGTATAAATAAAAAACCAAATATAAAAATTGGATTTAAAATAATATTTAAGAAAAAAGAAAATATTAGAACATTTCTGTAAGTTTTAGTATCTCCTTCTGCGTGTAAGAATGAATTTAATGCTACTACTAAAATAAATAATATCGTACCTAAAAAAATTACATTTATATATTCAAGTCCAAGAATTGTTACTTCTTGAGAGGAATTCATTAATAAGAATATCTTTTCACCAAAAGCAAATCCTAAAATAGATACAACTACCGAGATTATAATCGAATAAATGATTACATTTCCAAAATAACTTAAAACATTTTTTTCGTTTTTTTCTCCGATACTGCTGCCAATCAATGATGTTCCAGCTACGGTAACTCCAATGGATGTCGCAATAATCAAAAAATATATTGGAAAAGACTTGCTCAAAGCAGATAAAGCTTCTGGCGATATTTTTCCTGCATAAAAAGTATCTACGATAGTATAAAGTGTTTGGAATAAGGTTCCTACACTAGCTGGTACAGCAAGTTTTCTCACTAGCAACGAAACTTCATCTTTTAATAAATTCATTAATTTAAGATTTGTTAATACTCTTTTTGGAAGATATGTCTTTTTCCTGCTTCTTTAGCAAGATTAATTTGTTTTTGTCTCATCCTAAATCTTGATTTTTGATGATCTGTTAGATTATCGTGACAATTTGGACATGAAACACCCTCTTCATATTTTTTTGATTTTTTATCCTTACGAGATACAGGCTTCCTACAACCGCTACACATTGAGTAAGAACCAATTTTTAGACCATGTTTTAAACTAATCCTATTATCAAAAACAAAGCATTCACCTTTCCACAAACTTTTTTTCTTATTTGTCTTTTTAAGATAATTTAAAATTCCACCATTTAACTGATAAATGTTATTAAACCCTTTATTCTCCAAATATACAGATGCCTTTTCACAACGAATTCCACCAGTACAAAACATAGCTATAGGCTGATTTTTTTTTAATTTTTTTAGATATTTTGGAAAATCTCTAAAGTTATCAACATCAGGATTGATTGCTCCCTTAAATGTTCCAACATCGTACTCAAATGGTTTTCTCGCATCTATAAGAACAGTATCCTTTTCTTTAATCAGCTTATTCCATTTGATTGGATCTACATGGCTATTCTTTTTCTTTATTCTTTTGTTTAAAATTAAATTCATAGGAACAACTTCATTTTTAATTTTTACCTTAGGTTTGTGAAACGGTTGGAATGAGCTTTTAGACACATTGCTGCTGTTAAATTCTTTAAATTTAAGAGTTCTTTTTAAATTATTAATTGTGGATTTAATGTCTTGAGCTTTACCGGAGATAGTTCCATTCACCCCTTCTTTAGAGATTATTATCGTACCTCTAATGTTTTTCTTTTTTAAAGTTTCTAATAAAATTTTTTGAATTTTCTTTAAATAAGAAATTTTGACAAATTTATAAAAACCAACTACTTCAAACATTATAATTTTCTACAAACAGTCATACCATCACCAAGAGGAATTATTAACTTTTCAACCCTTGTATCCTTTGAGATATGACTGTTAAACTCTTTAATATTTTTAGTAAATTTACCATTATTGTTTTCATTCACAACTTCTCCATACCATAAAACATTATCAATGATTATTAGACCATTGTTGTTCAATAATTGTAAAGAACGTTCATAGTATTCAATATAATTCATTTTATCAGCATCGATAAAAACTAAATCAAACTTTTCATTTTTAATTTCATCTAAACTTTCTAAAGCAGGTTTAATTAATGTTTTTATTTTATGATCTTGATTAGCTTTTTTAAAAAAATCTATTGCAACTTTATTTGTTTCTTCATTTTTATCTAAAGCAATTATTTTGCCATCATCTGATAATGCTAAAGCCATAGATAACGTACTTAATCCTGTAAATGTACCTATCTCTAAAATTTTTTTGATATCTGAAATTTTTATAATTAAATGCAGAAATTGACTTTGTGAAATTGAGATTTGCATTCTTTTGATATCACCAAGAGAAGTGTTGTAATCGATTATTTCTTTTTGGACTGGATGTAAATTAAATCCATGACTTAAAATATACTCTTGGAGTTCTTTAGTTATGTTAAGGTCTGAACCCATAAATTCTAAAGTTTTTTCTTTAAAATCTCATTAACTAATTGAGGATTTGCTTTTCCACCAGAAACTTTCATTACTTGACCTACAAAGAAACCAAATAATTTAACTTTACCTGATTTATATTCGGTAGCTTTGTCTCTGTTATCATCAATAACCTTATCTATCAGTGCCTCAAGTGCTTTTGGATCACTCTCTTGTTTTAACTCTTTTTCTTCAACAATTTTCTGAGGATCTTTGTCGCCTTCCATCATTTGTTCAAAAACTGTTTTTGCAATTTTTCCAGAAATTGTTCCGTCTTTAATTAAATTAATTAATTTTGATAAGTTGCCTGGACTTATAGGGCTTTCAGTTATTTCTAAATTTTTTTCATTTAACGCTGCAAATAATTCACCAATTATCCAATTTGTTGCAAGTTTTACATCAGACTTCTTAATTACATTTTCAAAGTAATTCGATGTTTCAATATCAGAAACTAAAATGTTTGCTTCATAAGGAGATAACTTGAATTTTTCTATAAATCTTTTTTTCTTTTCATCTGGTAGCTCTGGAATTTCTGATTTTAAGTTTTCAATAAAATCATCTGAAACTTCTAATGGCAATAAGTCTGGATCTGGAAAATATCTATAATCATGTGCATCTTCTTTTGATCTCATTGATCTAGTTTCATTCTTTTTAGTATCAAAAAGTCTTGTTTCTTGATCAATCGTTTGACCATCCTCAATTAAATCAACTTGTCTATTAGCTTCGTATTCAATTGCCATCTGCATGAATTTTATTGAGTTAACATTTTTGATCTCACAACGGGTACCAAACTCTTTTGAACCTTTTTTTCTAACAGATACATTTACATCTGCTCTTAAAGATCCTTCCTGCATGTTTCCATCACAGGTGCCTAAATATCTCATTATAGATCTTAATTTTTTAATATATGCATTTACTTCATCTGGGGACCTTAGGTCAGGTTTACTTACAATTTCCATTAAAGCCACACCTGATCTATTTAAATCTACAAAAGTATTTTTAGGATCTAAATCATGAATACTTTTACCGGCATCTTGCTCCAAGTGTAATCTTTCTATACCTATCTCTTTTTGACCATCTGGCATATCAAGTATTACTTTACCCTCACCTACTATTGGATCTTTGAATTGTGAGATTTGATATCCCTGAGGTAAGTCAGCATAAAAATAATTTTTTCTATCAAAGACAGATCTCTTATTGATTTTAGCTTTTAAACCAATTCCTGTTTTGATAGCTTGTTTTACGCAATACTCGTTTATTACCGGCAACATTCCTGGAAATGCTGCATCAACTAAACTTACTTGTGTATTTGGCTCAGCTCCAAATTTGGTCGCTGATGTTGAGAATAATTTTGACTCTGATGTAACTTGTGCATGAACTTCTAAACCAATGACAACTTCATATTGATTATCATTTCTATTAATTAGATATTCAGATTTGTTCTTACTCACTTAATCCACCAATCTGTAATATTGTTTTTAAAATTAATTTTTTCTTCCATAGCATATGCAATGTTTAAAATATTTTGTTCATCAAAAGCTTTACCAATTATCTGTAATCCTAATGGATATCCTTTAGCATCATGGCCTGCAGGTATAGAAATTCCAGGTAAACCTGCTAAATTTACAGGAACAGTAAAAATATCATTTAAATACATTGAAACTGGATCATTTGTTTTTTCACCAATTTTAAAAGCTGAACTTGGAGTGGATGGAGTTAGAATTGCATCAACTTTTTTATAAGCATCATCAAAATCATTTTTAATAAGTTTTCTTACCTTTTGTGCTTTAAGATAATAAGCATCATAATATCCTGAAGATAAAACATAAGTTCCAATCATTATTCTTCTTTGAACTTCAGCACCAAATCCTTCAGATCTTGTTTTTTCATACATATCAATAAGATTTTCCCCTTCTGCTCTAAAACCATATTTAACTCCGTCGTATCTAGCCAAATTAGATGAAGCCTCTGCTGGTGCTACTATGTAATAAGTTGGTAGTGCATAATTAGTATGAGGTAGAGATATATCGATTATCTCTGCACCACAATCTTTTGCATATTCAATACCTTTTTTCCACAGGTCTTCTATTTCTTTAGGCATACCATCTACTCTATATTCTTTGGGTATTCCTATTTTTTTACCTTTAATATCTTTTGTTAATTCTTTGCTGTACTCGTTTCTTTTAAAGTCTATTGAAGTAGAATCTTTTTCATCATAAGTGCTAATAACTTCCTGTAACAATGCACAATCTTTTACATTTTGTGCCATTGGACCAGCTTGATCTAGGGATGATGCAAATGCTACAATTCCGTATCTGGAGCAACTACCATAAGTAGGTTTTAATCCGACAGTTCCAGTAAATGAAGCTGGCTGTCTTATGGATCCACCTGTATCTGTTCCAATAGTTATTGGTGTTAATTGAGCTGCTACAGCAGAAGACGATCCACCAGAGGATCCTCCTGGAACTAAATTTTTATCAATTGGGTTTTGTACATTGCCAAAAAAACTAGTTTCATTAGATGAACCCATTGCAAATTCATCACAATTTAATTTACCCATTAGGATAGCTCCTTCATTCCAAATGTTTTGTGTGACTGTTGACTCGTATGTTGGAACAAAGTTATTTAAAATCTTGCTACCTGCCGTAGTTCTTAAATCTCTTGTACAAAATAAATCTTTTACAGCCATTGGAATGCCAGGTAATTTCAGATCAAGATTAGGTTTTTCATCAAATTTTTTTGCTTTATTTAAAGCATTTGCATAATCTTCAGTTATATATGCATTTAATTCTTTTGATTTTTCTGATCTTTCAACAAATGCTTTAGTAACTTCACTTGAGGAAAGTTTTTTACTTTTTATATTTTCTACTAACTCAGATAATGATTGTTTAGTTATATCAGACATTATTCAATTACCTTTGGTACTACAAAATAATCTTCATTTTCCTTAGGAGAATTTTTTATTACTTGATCTCTTAAGTTTTTACTTTTTACTTCATCTGATCTTAGTTTTAGAGTTGTTTCAGCAACAGAAGTTAATGGTTCAACATTGTCAGTTTTTAATTCGTTAAGTTTTTCAATAAAATCGAAAATTGAATTTAAATCACCTGCAAGTTTCTCTGCTTTTTTCTCATCTACAGAAATTCTTGATAGTTTAGATATGTGCTTTATTGTTTTAAGATCGATGCTCATATGGTATTTAAATATGTCGCAAACTATCACTTAAGTTTAAAATATACAATATGATCACTATTGAAGAATTCAAAAAAAAACAGTCTGAAACCTGTAGATTGATTGGTTTAGATCTTGGTTCAAAAAGAATCGGTGTATCAATTTGTGATGAAAAACAGTCAATAGCCACACCTTTTAAAACGATCAACAAAACCAATAATGATGATCTAATCAACGAATTAAAAAAAATAATAGAGGAAAACAATATTAAAGGAATTAT